>JAISDP010000233.1 GCA_031264715.1 Bacteroidales bacterium | reverse complement strand
ATTGAGTATCTGGAGACTCTTTCTTTTAACATTAAAAAGAAAACCGTACTGATACTGGATAATGCCAGCGTGCATAAATCCCGCAGCGTCATGGAAAGGATACCTTTCTGGCAACAGCGAGGGTAGTTTATCACTTTCCTGCCACCCTACTCTCCTCTCCTCACTTGAATATTGCGGAGACAGTATGGAGAAAGCTCAAAAAAGAATGGATAAATCCGGAGGACAAACTCTTTTATGCTACTAACAGATGGCTGACTGCTTTGGGCAGGAATATCTGTATCAATTTTAGCCATTTTAATGAAAACTTATTGTGATGAGGTACTTATCATTTACTGTGTTATCATTCAAACCGAATTAAATATAATACAACTTAACTTATATATTGTTTAAAAGACGTTCAAATTTTCTATACAATTTATGTTAGGGTCAAGACCACTGACAGCGGTGGTAAGTTCCGTTTTGTGCGTATTTACCGCGAGTGAAAAAGAAAATTTCCACTTTCCCGTGTGATCAATAGGAAAACAGGTCGTTCCCCCGAGTGAACAAGAAGTTAATTTAATAAATGTCTTTTGGCAACATCACAAAAAAACGTACTTTTGCCTTCCATTTTTTATTTAAAAATTAGCATCGTGGATATTTTTGACAAGATACAAGAAAGTGAAGGCCCGCTGGGGCAATACCGTAAGGACGCACACGGATACTTTATGTTCCCCAAACTCGAAGGCGAAATAGGCGCACACATGAAATTTCGTGGCAAGGAAATGGTCGTTTGGAGTTTGAATAACTACATAGGCTTAGCCAATCACCCCGAAGTACGTAAAATCGACAGCGAAGCGGCAGCACGCTGGGGTATGGGTTATCCGATGGGAGCCCGCATGATGTCAGGCCAAACCGGCCTGCACGAAAAGCTGGAACAACAATTGGCCGACTTCGAAAAGAAAGAAGATGCATACTTGCTGAACTATGGCTACCAGGGCATGATCTCAATCATCGACACGCTGGTAACCCGCCACGACGTGATTGTATACGATGCCGAATGTCACGCCTGCATCCTGGACGGGCTGCGCATGCACATGGGCAAGCGTTTCGTGTATGCCCACAACGATATGGAAAACTTAGACAAGCAACTGCAGCGCGCCACCAAGCTCACCAAAGAGAGCGGCGGCGGTATCCTGGTGATTACCGAAGGCGTGTTCGGCATGTCGGGCGACCTCGGTAAACTGGACGAAATTGTTGCCTTGAAGAAAAAATATCAGTTCCGCATCCTGTGCGACGATGCGCATGGTTTCGGTACAATGGGCAACACCGGAGCCGGTACGTCCGAACACCTCGGTGTAATGGACGGTGTTGACCTTTATTTCGGAACTTTTGCCAAGGCAATGGCCGGAATCGGTGGTTTTGTGGCTGGTCCCGAAATAGTGATCAACTATCTGCGCTACAACATGCGTTCGCAGATCTTTGCCAAATCGCTGCCCATGCCGATGGTGGAAGGCGCTGTCAAACGCCTGGAATTGCTCCGCACACGCCCCGAACTGCGCGGACAGTTGTGGGATATCGTGAGAGTCTTGCAAAGCGGCTTACGCGAAAAAGGCTTCGACATAGGGAAAACCAACTCTCCGGTAACGCCTGTGTTTATGAAAGGGCAGGTGCCCGAAGCTACCAACGTGATCCTCGACCTGCGCGAACAATACAGCGTGTTCTGCTCGGTAGTGGTATATCCTGTAGTCCCGAAGGACGTGATCATGTTCCGCCTCATTCCCACTGCAGTCCATACATTAGACGATGTGGACTATACGCTCAAGGCATTCTCCGAAGTGAAGGATAAGCTGGCCGCCGGCAAATACGTGGGCGACAAGGTCCGCATGGTGTAATTGCGTTTTTAACGCTCATAACGTCGTTTTATGCGTTATGAACGTTACAACGTTATAAACGTAAGCAAATGAAAAGTACCGTTTTCGAATCGATTCATCAAAGGCTCGGCGCCAGGATGATGCCCTTTGCGGGATATAATATGCCGATTGAATATTCGGGTATCAACAGCGAACACCTCACTGTGCGTAATGGCGTGGGCGTGTTCGACGTGTCGCACATGGGCGAGATATGGGTGAAAGGACCACAGGCATTGGCGCTCATCCAGCGCATCACCACCAACGATGCGTCCGTACTCACTGTCGGCAAGGCGCAGTACACCTGCATGCCTAACGGCAAGGGCGGCATCGTGGACGATATCCTCGTATATTACTACGAAGACCGGAAGTTCCTGCTGGTAGTCAACGCTGCCAATATCGACAAGGATTGGGCGTGGATACAGGCCAACAATACAGCAGGCGCCGAACTTGAAAATGCATCCGACAAGATTTCGCTATTGGCCGTACAGGGCCCTAAGGCGAAGGAAGTGATGCAACGGCTGACATCCGTTGATCTGGCGGGTATCCCGTATTATTCATTCGTTACGGGCGACTTTGCCGGCGTTAGGAATGTGATCATTTCGGCAACCGGCTATACCGGTTCGGGTGGATTCGAACTGTATTTCTATAACAATGACGGTATTAAGATATGGGACGCCCTGTTTGAAGCCGGAAAACCGGAGGGTATTCTTCCTGTTGGACTGGCTGCCCGCGATACGTTGCGTCTCGAAAAAGGTTTTTGTCTTTACGGTAACGATATCGACGACACCACATCGCCCATCGAAGCGGGCTTGGGCTGGATTACCAAGTTCGTAGACGGCAAGGATTTTATTGATAAGGACTTCCTCCTGAAACAGAAAACGGAAGGCGTTTCGCGCAAGCTTGCGGGTTTCGAAATGATTGACAGGGGTATCCCTCGCCACGACTACCGGATCGTAGATGCGGCAGGCGCTGTAATTGGCCGGGTAACGTCGGGCACCATGTCGCCCTGCCTCAAAACAGGCGTCGGGATGGGCTATATAGCTGCTGAATACGCTGCTCCCGGTTCTGAAATTTATATTTCCATTCGCGACAGGAAGTTAAAAGCCAAAGTTGTTAAACCGCCTTTTGTAAGGTAAGAGATAACAGGTAAGAGGCGAGAAATAGCAAGTCTTACCTCTTCCTGTTTACCTGTTGCCTGTTTCTGTTCAAATGCATCAAATCACCGTCTGTTTCACTCCCGTACAGTTTCCATATTACCAGTATGAGGGCTGCAACGCTGTGGCCATTGATATCCTGCGCGCCACGACTTCCATATGTACCGCCTTTATGAATGATGCAAAGGAGGTGATCCCCATCAGCACTGTCGACGAATTGAAAACCCGCACGGGAAAGGAATACATCGTCGCCGCCGAGCGTGAGGGTGTTAAACTCGATTTTGCCGACATCGGTAACTCGCCGTATTACTTTACCCGCGACACGGTTGGAGGTCGTACCATTGCTTACAGCACCACCAACGGCACACATACCATCAACCTGGCTGCGACCTGTCATGCGGCGGCGGTGGGTGCATTCATCAATATTTCGGCAGTTTGCCGCTGGCTCGAAGCCGGTAACCGCGACGTGTTCCTGCTCTGTGCCGGCTGGAAAGGCCGTTTCAATCTCGAAGATTCGGTATTTGCCGGGGCAGTGGCGCAAAAACTCATTGATACCGGGAAATTCACTACTGTTTGCGACAGCGCCCTGGCAGCTATGGACCTGTGGTCGCTGGCTAAACCCGACCTGCCGGGCTATATTAAAAAAGCCGCACAAAACGAACGGCTGCGTAAAATCAACTCCGCCGATGTGATCCCATACTGCCACGAACTCGATTTGACAGATATTGTACCGATATACTGCGATGGCGTGTTGAAAGGGTTTCCCTATTGAACCTTTATTCTTATTGATCCTGACACAGGTCGTTTACCTGACGTTACGTATCCCAACCTGTCAGGCTGTGAAGCTGCTGACATTCTCCGCGTACAACCGTACTTGAGTGTCGAGCATTACCGTACTCGAGTGTTGAGTATTACCGTACTCGATTTTTTGTGAATATGCAGTACAGCGCCTCACGGGTAACATTCCGAAACGTTCTTGACAACTCCATAACAAGGGTATGAGCGGGTAAAATACAGGATCAAATGTCCGGCAAAATATGG
>JAISDP010000123.1 GCA_031264715.1 Bacteroidales bacterium | reverse complement strand
CTTGCCTTTTCCAGCAGGTCGGTATTGCCCGACAGGATGGCGACGTATTCCGAAAAGTTCATGCCGCTTTTTTCATCCATCGAGCCCTCGTCAATCGTCCGCGTACCCATATTGTTGGTCTTGAGCTGTGAAATGAACAGCTGCTTGTTTTGCAGCAGGTTGAACTTGTAACTGTCCAGCGATTTCTCTACGGCATAAATTAGGTTGAAATGAGGTTTCAAAATGACCTGACAGGGTCAAAAAAATAAAGAAAAACCTTCTTTAACAAATATATTTTGGTTTTTGTTCGAAAACAATTTATATTTGCCCCCGATTTTTAAATCAAAAAGTATCTCTAAACATGTCGAATTTTCTCGAAAATTTCTTACAGGCAGTGTCCGGCGTAACGTTCGGTAAATCACCGGGTGGCACGATCTTTGCAGAGAGAGAGAGAGAGAGAGAGAGAGAGAGAGAGAGAGAGAGAGAGAGAGATTAGCAGGCGTATCTTACGCGCGCGCGAAGTTTAGCAAATATTTTTCAAATCTATTATACAGCCGCTATATCGTATCATGCGATATAGCGGCTTTTTTATTTTTATGGGAAAAAGGATTTCAGTGGGGATCAATGGTACCCGACGGGACAAAAAGGACAAAAGAAACGCATGAACGTAATTCAAAATTCAAAATTCATAATTCAAAATTTGAAAGCCCATGTTTTATGCAAGAATCAATAAAATAAAGGTATTCAATAACCGCGAGGGTTTTCTCGGGCTGTTCAACCGCGCCGAGATGCAGATTTACAGCTATGTAAAACCTTTCGCCCTGTCGACGGAACCGGCGCGGACGGACGGCGTCGCCATTTCGGAACTCCTGTCGTTGCCCGACGCCAATGCGCGCAGGCAGCGCCTGTTAGACGCCGTGCTTGTCGAAGCCTCTCTTCCGGCGCAAAGCTCGTACATCGAAGTCAACGGCGTGAAGGACAACCAAAGTCTGCTGTTCGGCGACGCGGGGCTGGTAATCTTCTCGTCCGACCGTATCCCCGACGGCCTCGATATGCGGCTGTGGATGATCGAATCGGACGAAGATGTGCGCAACGTCGCCCTCGATGCCGACAAAGTACTCGACAGCGACGCCTTCAAGGGGCTGTATGCCGCCGTGGAAACCGCGCTGGCAGTAACTAATCCCCTGCTGTCGGGCATGATTGCCGTCGGCGGAGTGGCGCTCAACCTGCTCCGGCAAAAGCTGCGCGCCAACAAAGACGACCTTGCGGGCTACTGGCAGGCGACGCTCAACCGCGCCGAACATTACCCGCACGGAACGCGCGACAAACAGGACACGTACGACACTACCGGTAATATCCTGGTGGACTATACGCTGTTTGGTATTGACAGTGAAGTCAATGTCTGAACCGTGATTTACAGGATTAAAGTTGAAAATTGAAAATGATCCATAATCAGATCACAATGCAACGTAAAAATCCCGTCAGGGACGACATGTTGGTAGAAGCGGGCAATTACAAATTGCCCTGTGTTCCGAGCGGCAATACAATTGCCGCTCAACGGTGGGTATACGCAAGCTTGCGTAAACCGTGCGCGTTTCCCGGCAGGGAAACCATATCAATAGAAAAAATATGCACCGCCACCGGATCAAACCCCCGTATGGGGTTTCACATGATGAATCTCCTACGGAGATTTGTTGATGTTTTCCGCATTGATTCTATGGATATGAATGCCCTGACGGGCAAAGCGTGCACGGAATGTTTCACTTGCAATCGGATGCCGGAAGGCATCCAATGTTGATAACCCCGTGTAAGCGAAGCGCAACACGGGGTACGGAGGACAGCGCTCTCCCGCAACCCCGGCCAAGCCCGAAGGGGCTTGATTTTCAAGCCGCAGAATCGTATCTCACAATAAGTACCGCGTAATATCACTTATTAATTAGCAAAATCCATTATAAAGACTGTCTGCCAAATCTAAATGATATAAAATAATTTTGATGACATACTTATTTGATATTTTAGCCGGTCAATAATGATTCTTTTTTTGTACTATTGCCATAAATTAAATCACTGGATTTGTCAAACATATTTGGATATATTTCCTTTTCGGGTGCGCCTGTCCGCGAGGGCGCAGCTACCGGCATGATGCAGGCGCTCTCGGGCTGGCAGCCCGATGCGGCGCGCTTTTGTCACCTGCCTGCCGAAACCGGAAACCCTTTTGGTTTTTTCGGTTCATTGCTTCTCCATACAACCCCCGAATCGTTGAACGAGGCGCTCCCTTACACCGATCCTCAATCGGGGATGACCATTACGGCCGATGCCAGGATCGACAACCGTAGCGAGCTTTCGCCGAAGCTGGGGCTTGCCGACAATTTACAGACTCCCGACAGCATGTACATCCTGCGAGCCTGTCAAAAATGGGGCAGGGACTGCGGCCGGTACTTGTTGGGCGATTATGCCTTTGCCGTGTGGGACAGTCGTAAGCGGGAACTGTTTTTGGCGCGCGACCATATTGGAGCGCGCGCGCTTTTCTATTATGCCGACCACGAACGTATCATTTTTGCCACCGAACCCAAGGGGATCACGGCTACCGGCGAGGTGCCCGCCAAGCTCGCCGACGACTGGATCGCCAATATTCTCGTGGGCGTGTATCCTGCCAGGGACCAGGCGCCTTTTGAAAACGTAAAGAAGCTGCCGCCGGCGCATCATCTGACCGCCGGCGCCGCCGGCATACGCCTGCAACAATACTGGGATCCGGATGTGAATTGCGAGATACGCTACCGGCGCGAACAGGATTATTACGACCATATGCGGGAACTGATCGACCAGGCGGTACGCCGCTGCACCCGTTCGGCGTATCCTGTGGGTGCGGAACTGAGCGGCGGGCTCGACTCTTCGGGCATTGCCGCCTTTGCACAGGCCGACCTGAAACAGCGCGCCGGCGAACTGCACATCTTCTCGCATGTACTGCCCGACTGGGCTTTAGGCAAGGTATACCCATTCAGCGATGAACGCCGGTACGTCAACTTGCTTTGCGACCATGCCGGTATTACCCGCCGGCATTTTATTACTGCCGGGGGCAAAGGGATCATGGACGAGTTCCAACTCTGCACGCAACGCTTTGGTTACCCCACCGGCTACCAGTTTGCCGTGTTCTGCGATGCGCTCTACGAGGAAGCGCAGGCCGCAGGCGTACGGGTGCTGCTCTCCGGGTTTCCCGGCGATGAGTTGGTCACCAGCCATGGCGCCGAGTTTTTCAACGAAATGCTTCATCACCGCCATTACCGTACCCTGTGGCGCGAGATATCCTCCCGCAATGGCGGACATTTTTTTAAAACAGGTTACTCGCTGGCAGTGCGCCTGCTGATGCGCCACGCCCCGGGCTTGGTACGCCTGCTCAAAGGTAACCCGCCCGAAGAAGCGAACTGGCGTGATAACAGTTTCCGTTGTTGTGTCGCCACCGACGAATATGCCAGCCGGATGCACCTGCGCCAACGCATTTTCGACACTACCACCTGCCCTGTATTCAATAGTGTGCGTGCCCGCGAACAGGCGCGCATCACCGAAACTTTTGTATGCTACCGCCTGGAACAGTGCGCCGCTCATGCTCTTTACCATGGAATGGAGTATCGTAACCCGTTTGCCGACCGCAATTTAGTGGAATATGTGCTGGCATTGCCCGCCGGTATCAAAATACGTGGCGGCGTTAAACGCTATCCTTACCGCAGGGCTTTGGAGGGCATGGCGCCCGAAGAGATCCGGTGGAGAAACGACAAAGCGGGAGCCACCATACCTTCTGTCATGCCGAGAATTATTACAGACAGTGACCGTATCGACCGCCTGTTGAACGATCCTGCCGTCACCTGGCCCGGTTTTGTGGATCCGGACAAGATGCGGCAGATCAAACAACGGCTCGACAACAAGCAATTGAAAGACGCCCTGTATCCACATTCGTTTTACAGTGTGCTGATGATGGACAAAGGCGAGAAGTAAGGATATGTAAAATATCTGCCAGGTTATTTTTAGTTTCATGTAACACAAAAGGGCAAAGCGGTCTTACGACCGCTCCTCTTTTTTTATGGCAGGAATAAAATTTTCCCGGACAATTCAACTACAGTATTGGTCAACCTGTGATTCATTTCGATTAACTTTTGATAATCGGATAATAATGCTTCGTGTATCTTCAATATTGTTTGCAACCGCAATTCAACTTCCTGTACATATGATTTGCTATCAATTGATTCCTGGATTTTATCGGATACAGACTCTTTAACCGGGGTTTGAATTTGCGGTTTAATATTACTCTGTTCCACTTGATCCTGTGGCGCCATTTTTCTCTTTTTTCTTGGAGAACTTTTCTGAATTTGCGGTTGAATACTAACCTGTTCCACTTGATCCTGTGGTTCTACTTTTCTCTTTTTTCTTGGAGAACTTGTTTGAATTTGCGGTTTAATATTAACCTGTTCCACTTCTTTATCCTGTGGTTCTATTTTTTCCTTTTTTATTGGAGAACTTTGAGGTTTGTAAGGATTTTCCCCTGTTTTAATCCAGTTATAGGGTATTTCAGGAAAAATCTTATGGATGATCCGGGCCAGCTTGCCCCCCATTGGTTTTGTCCCATTATAAACCTGGTTCAGATCATTTGGCTTTATATTCAATTTGACAGAAAGTTTAACCAGCGAACCGGAACCGGTATATTTCATAATCTGCGCCAATACCTGATGCGCTGTCATACGATCGGGTAATTCGGCAAGATCAAATTTATCCGTCTTCTCGTCTTTCCTTTGCGGCACTTCCCCAATATCAGAAACCAGCCATTGTTCAGAAACCTGCGGATATGCAGATAAAACCTTGTCTATTGTGATTTTACGCGGCTTATACAAAGGCTTCAAAAGATTATATGCCTGACTTTTTAATCCCGTCTTTTTGGCAAATTGAGCTTTTGACCCACCTTCGTATGTGTCAATAATTTTTAATACCCTTTCATTAAACTGCATAGCTTTATTTATATAAGATTAACAGTCGCAAAATTAATAAACAAAATGAAATAATAAAAAATAAAAAATAAAAACTGAAAAATTTGTCGGATGTGCTCATCAACGTTTTTATCCTCAATGCGGCAATATGAATTGCACCCGGCATAAAATTTTACCGGACAGCAGTGATTTTTTTTACAATTTTCCATAGGGTTTTTTCCCTCCGGCCGATCATAGGTATATCGAATCAAAAATAATTCTCATTTTAAACGATACAGCCATGAAAACATTGCACCGGATCATTAGTACAAGCCTGTTGCTGATCGCCTTTTTATGCCCGGGCATCCGTGTAAACGCACAGGACAGCTATTTTACGGTAAGCGGTAGCGTCAAGGATAAACTTACCCGCAAACCGCTCGAATACGTTACCATATCGGTAGTTGATAACAGTATCGGGACGGTGAGCAACGCCGACGGTGAATTTACGTTGAAGATACCCAAAACAGCCCATGCAGCCTTTGTCGAATGTTCGCACATCGGGTATTACAGTTTCCGTATCCCCGTGAAAGGCGACAATATTGCCGGCGTCGAACTGTTGCTAACGCCTTACGCCGCAGCCTTGAACGCGGTTATCATCCGCGGATGGGATGCACGCTACCTGATGCAGGAAGCAGTGAAGAAAATCCCGAAGAACTATAGCCCGTCAGCATCTCAACTAACTGGGTTTTACAGGGAAACTGTACAGAAACGCCGCAGCTACATCAACATTTCCGAAGCGTTAATCGATATGTATAAGACTGCTTATACCGAAAACACAGAACAGGACCGCGTACAGGTACTGAAAGGCCGCAAACTGTTGAGTCAAAAAGCATCAGACACACTTGCCGTGAAACTGCTGGGTGGCCCCAACCTGTCGGTCTTCGTGGATATTGTGAAAAACCCGGACGTGTTGTTAGACAGGGAAACCCTGCCGTATTTCAGCTTTAAGATGGAGGATATGACCCAGATCAACGGGCGCGACCAATACGTGGTTACTTTCCAGCCGCAGATCATCAGGCCGTACCCGCTGTATTTCGGCACCTTCTACATCGATAAGGAATCATTGGCGTTCACCCGCGCCGAGTTCCGCCTCGATATGACCGACCGCAACAAGGTTTCTGAAATGCTCCTCAAGAAAAAACCCATCGGGCTGAGGTTCCGCCCGGAGGAAGCGACCTACGTGGTAACCTACCAGGAACGCGACGGGGTAAGCTACCTGAGCTATATTTGCAACGGGATCAAGTTCAAATGTGACTGGCATCGCCGGCTCTTCTCCACCAATTACGCTGTTGTGAGCGAAATGGTAGTAACCGATGTCAGTATGCAGGATGTAACGGAAATCTCGCGAAAGGAAGCATTCCGCCCCAACCAGATATTGAGCGACAAGGTGATGGATTTCTATGATGAAGATTTCTGGGGCGCATACAACATCATCGAGCCCACCGAATCGCTGGAATCGGCTGTTGCCAGGCTGAAAAAGCAACAAAAAAACCGGGAATAAAACACGGATGACACGGTTTTAACAGATCGACACGGTTTTTAAATCGGTAAAAATCCGTTCAACTTAGCCAACTGATCTCACCGGCGGCAATCCATGTTATCCGCATTACAAGAAAAATAGTTAATTTTGAAGTTGAATTCACAAATCCAAGGCATTGAACGATCTTGCGCTCTATTCAAGGGTTCGCGAAGGAGATATCTACTCCTTCGAAACGCTTTTCAGGCGTTACTACGCGCCCTTGTGCCTGTATTGCAACAAGATCGTAGGCAACATAGACACCGCCGAAGAGGTTGTCCAGGAGCTTTTTTATACGCTTTGGAAAGACCGTGCAATCCTGCGGATTTCACGGTCGGCGAAATCGTATCTCTACGGGGCTGTGCGAAACCAATCGCTGCAGTACCTGGAGCACTTGCAGGTTCGCAAACGGTATTACCATAAGGTTGTTGCCGGAGAAATACCGGCAAACGACCCGCACGATTCGCCCCAGGAAATCCTTGAATACAAAGAGCTGGAGCAACGATTGGAGTTCGCGCTGGAAGGATTGCCCAAACGCCGACGCGATATCTTCCGGATGAACCGTTTCGAAGGAAAGAAATATGAGCAGATTGCACACGAAATGTCGCTTTCGGTGAAAACCATCGAATCCGAAATGAGTAAAGCGCTTCATGTATTACGTAAAGTTATTTGAAGCCTGTAATCAAAAACATTTAAAATACAAGTAATGTCAATTGATGTAAACAGAGCATGGGATAAGTTGCACGCACGACTGGATGATGAACAATTGCTCGGCCAGGGTGCAAAGACGGTTGCTATCCCTGAACCTGAAAAAGTAAATGACCTGCTCTATCCCATACACATGGACGCAACGCGTCGGCCCCTCCGTTTGGGAGAGAATTATACCAAAGATAATTCATGAAATTCGTTCAAGTCAGGAGATGATGGCGTCTTTCGCAAGTTTTGCCTGCATGTGGTTGCTGAAAAAACGTTCGCGACGGAGTGGAGTACTTTTTGGCCTTACAAAGCGCTCGACGCGGCGGAGTGGAGCGCTTTTTTGCCCTGTAAAGCATCCGACGCGACAGAGTGGAGCGCTTTTTTGCCCTGCAAAGCATCCGACGCGACAGAGCGGAGCGCTTTTTTGCCCTGCAATGCATCCGACGCGGCAGAGTGGAGCGCTTTTTTGCCTCACAAAGTACTTGACGCAATCAAAGGAAAGGAATTTTATGACCTGTCGGGGCCTGTCGGGGTCAATAAGAATATAAACTGCACTGCTGACAGGGTCTATCAACATTGTTTCCCGTCAGGGAAACCATATCAATAGAAAAAATATGCACCGCCACCGGATCAAAACCCCGTATGGGGTTTCACATGATGAATCTCCTGCGGAGATTGGTTGATGTTTTCCGCATGGATTCTATGGATATGAATGCCCTGACAGGCAACGTAAATTCCACTACTGACAGGGTCGTCAGACCTGTCAGGGTCAATAAGAATAAATTAAATGAATAACCAATCTTTTTAAATCATAAACCCAAATGAACCGAAAGTTAAAAATCATGGCGAACCTGCTCTTAACAGCAGCTTTTGCCGCAGTGTCTGCTTCGTGCAGCAAAGATGAACCGGAAAGCCCCCAAGCCATCACGGTACAGGACAACGCGTCGCTGACGCAGGAGGTTTTCGCCGACCGGACGCAGGGCGAGAGCAACGTGACCTTCACCACCACAGGCGCGTGGACTTCGCTGATCACCGAAAAAACGTCTTCCGTAAAGGCGACCGGTCCGCATCCGAAACCGCTGGAG
>JAISDP010000102.1 GCA_031264715.1 Bacteroidales bacterium | reverse complement strand
GATTGCTTCATCGATCGTAACAGGCGGCCGGACATGTCGTACACCTGCAGTTCCACTTGCAGTTCCGTGTCGGGCATGTTGAATTCGAAGTAAATACGGGTATTATCCGTGAACGGGTTCGGGTAATTGTATAATTTGTCGATTTGCAGCGTCGACGACCTGGTAACACGGAATCTGATACTTGCCTGTGATGGATTATTCTCTAAGTCCCAGGCAGTGAACAACAGCTCATAATTGCCCACGGGCAGATTGGTAAACCGGTAATTTACCATGCCTTTGTTGTGGCTGCCCAGATCGGCCTCGTAGTATGAATTGAGGATATACACTGCCGCCGGGTTGTTGCTTAACGCGGCTGTGATATTGTGCCCGATGCCCTCGTCGGACGTGTTGATACCGTGCTCGTCCTGCAGGTAGGCGATCAGCTTGGGGTTTTGGTCGGTGATGCCGCCGTCGCGGAATTGCGTATCGTTCATGAACAACCGTATTTTTGGGCCATCCGCATCGTCGACTCCGGGTACGGATCCGCCCACCGTTATTTTCTCGAATGCACCGGCTGCTGCCTCACCATGATCCGAACAGGCATAATAGCTGATTTTACCGAAGCCGTACTGATAGTTAATATCGCGGGGCATGATGAATGACAACTCAAATTCCCCGTTTTCAACAGCCGTTTTGCCTTTATATAATGTCGAGGTTTGGGTGCGGAAGGCTATCGGCACGGCATCACCGTCATTGTTGAGTGTTTTGCTTTCGTGAGCCTTGTCGAATAGCGAAAAGTGTACTATTCCATTGAATCCGGTCAACACCCGTCCGTCCGTACCGGTAATGCATCCTTTCACGGTCACGCTGCTGTTGGCTTTCAGTGTATCCAACGGTTCACCCGCCAATTTCCCGTTGATTGAAACTGTCCGTACCGAATCCGTTGGAATGACCGGTTTCAGCGCCGGATCGCCCAGCAGCGTAAAGCATAATTTGTTCACACTTGATCCCGAGGCGTTTTTTGCCCGTCTCAGGACATCGCCTAAGCGGTGGTCGTCACCTTCGGCAGGCCGGTGAAGCAATTCGTGGAAAAAGCGTTGATTGAATTCGAAATTCAGACTCGAATAAACCAGGCGGGTACTGGTCAATACGGCAATGCCGCCGCCGGTGGAGCTAAGCAATGCACTTTCGCCCGCCGTTACCCTTGTATCGTTGTCGTAACGGCCAAATTCGCAGGTCGCCACCACAAACAACGGGTACAGCTTGTTCTTCCACTGCCCGATATTTGTTGTGTTTACCACCCTTTCAGCCGAAAGCCCCGACTCGTTACCGTGCCCGATGTAATTTACCAGCAGGCAGCCCTTGTTCAGCAAATTATTTAGCCCCTGTTCCACTTCCGGGTAGCGGTGGCCGTCGATAGTGACCGTTTGCGGGAAAGCGTCAAAATACAATTTTTCGATGGTATATTGCGGATGATTAGTAGCAACATAGTTCGCAAGGGTTTCCGATTGCGTCATGTGCAGGTTCCCGTCTTCGTCGTCGGCAAGCAAGCCCATCAGGTTCGGCCAGTCGCCCGACAGTTGGGCGTCGATATACCGGCGTATCTTATCTACGGCATCCCTGGCTTGACTTGCGGTCTGTACCGGGATACGCCCTACGCCAATGGCAAGCTTCCCGGTTTCCACAGCCTCGTCATCGCCCAATACCCCGAAATAATCGTCGGAAACAAACGAATTGGTCGAATGCCACGAATTTACCGACTGGTAGGTTACAATAAAATTGGTATTGGCAGTTGCCCTGCCTTCTTTCATTTGGTTCGATTTATTGTCGTACGAGCCATCGCCTAACAGTAACAGGTATTTGAGCTTAATAGCCGCCGGTTTTTCGAACAGGTGTTTCATGAAATTACGGATGGCCGCCGGGTCCTGCATTCCTGATGAGAACTCGTTGTACACTTGTTCGGCAGTTACCACATTTACCGTCATCCCGTCCCTGCTGTAATGTAACGCAGCTAACTCCTGCGCTGCATCCATGAAGTTAGGATGCGTCACGATCACCATATCCACATTCTCCATCCCGTGCAGGTTCTGATTGTCTATCCGGGTGTTTTTTTCAGGAAACGCAGGCTTCAATAAACCGGAAGTGATGTCGAATGCCACAAATTCGCGCAAAGCATCTGTTGCCGCAGAAAAGGACAGGGTACTTCCTGAAAGTGATGCATCCATGCGCCGGATGTTGTACCTGTCAGTGATATCCCAAACCTGCGTGTTTGTACTGCTCCCGGTAACCAGGAACCTGCTTGTGCCTCCCGCGCCCACCGACTGCGTATCCCTGAAAAAGAGCTGCGACGAGGCCATGTTCAGTTTCCGCCGGGCAAACAACCGGATATAATCCAACCATCCGCCCGAATTGCCGACCCCGTTCCTGTTCACGGTCAATTCCACCGACAAGTTGCTTGATGCGGGATTAAACGTGGAAGTGTTGAAAGTTGTCGCCGTAGCTACCTGATAGTCGGAACTGACGGGTAACGGTTGATCGGCAACCTGCCGGCCGTTGCATTTAACAGCGAGGTGTGCTGCGGAGGACGGCGTTTGCGCCATGAATGAAATATTCATCCACGCTGCGCCTGTTTCAACGTCGGGAACAGTGAACGGGAACTGGTAAGTTGTCGTCGCCGAACGGAAATCTTCGCCATACCAATACCTGCCCGATTTGATCAGGTTCATCTGCTCTGCTTCGTAATACTGACGCTCATCGAAAGAAGTTACCGTTTGCGACGGGGACGCGGATGGCGGCGTCTCCGTGGTTATCCTTTTTCCCCCCGCTCTCGATGTAATGAAATAGCATGATTGATTGTCCCACAGGTGAATAGAATGTTCGAATGTTTGTTTCTCCTTATTGTATTGCCATAAGGCGGGCCCTTGTCCGTAAAAAAGAATGTAGTCGCCGCTGTTGAAAACTCCGTCGTTTCCCGTATACATCCAGATAGGGATTTCCTGCAAATCGTTCCCTGAATTTTCGTTTGCCTTTTCGGATAACATAGCCCCACCCGACCCGTATATCCGCACATTTGCGGGATCGGTAATACCCAGGCCGACCAGTTCGGAAAAGGTAATACGATAAATTCCGTCGCGGTCGACCGTAATCTTGTACCAATCGCCCGATGCCATCACTGACAGCGAATCGCCGCCAAACATGTGAAATGCGGACAACAGGAACAATATTATGACAAGGAATCCGTTTTTCAATGATACCGTTTATTAAAAAATATTCACAAAAGTAAAACCTTTTGCCTCAAAAAACGTACAAGTATCAGGTTTATTATCCGAACAAAAAGGAGCAAAAAGCATTAATAGCTTTTTATGAGTGTAAAAATTAACAAATATCTTGCCCTCCGTTATGGCACATTTGCATTGCTGCTGCAATGTATTTTGCCGGTCGCGGTCAGTGCGCAGGATGCTGTTCATTCGCAATTTATGTTCGATGCGTTGAGCGTCAACCCCGGGTTGGCCGGCATCAATGAATATAATAAGCTAACCGGTGGATTTCGCGACCAATGGGTACAGATGGATAATGCTTACGTAACATATTTTGTGTCATACGATCAGAAAATACAGTCGATCAACAGTGGGGTAGGCTTGCAGGTATACCGCGATGTGGCGGGAGGCGTTTATTCGCGTACTTCGGCCGAATTATTTTATAATTACCAGTTCCAGGTCACCAAGAATCTTCTTATTTCGCCCGGTTTGCAGGTTGCCGTGGTGCAACGCGCCATGGATGCCTCAGGGTTGACCCTGCCCGACCAGAATCCCTACACAGGAAGCGGTACAACCGAAACGCTCGGAAAGCGCTCGGCTATTTTTCCAGATTTCGGTTTTGGCGCGATAGCCAATTATTCCGACAGGTACAGCTTCGGTATCGCAGTTCATCACTTGAATGCTCCCATCGAAACGTTGTCCGAAATCAATAAAAAACGGACACCGATGAGCCTCAGCGCACATTTCATTTCGTATTTCCCGTTGCGTTTCGGAAAATTCGACAAGCGCGAGATGGTTTTTTCGCCAGGCGCATACTTCCGTCAGCAACAATATCAAAATTTTTTTTCAGTGGGTATGAATGTCGCGTATGACCCTGTTTTCGCGGGTATCTGGATGCGGGCAGCCTCAGGTTTCCATCCCGAATCAACAATTTTTATGATTGGATTGGAACAAATTAATTATAGAATCGTATACAATTATGATTACAAGTTGGCAAGCGCTAAGGGAGAATTTCCCGGAACGGGAGCCCACGAAATTACTTTGACGTGGAAAATCCACCCAAAGGAAAAGATGCGGACAATAAAATGTTCGAAATATAGTTTAAAAAAGTAGTACCTTTGTTCGTTTTTATTTAAAGTAATATATACCTTTGAACCGAAAATAATTTAGTTAACAATGATTTATAGATTTTCAGTTATCGCACTGCTGTTAGCATCAGTACTATGCGCCTCTTCCTGCCGGCTTTTCAAGGGGAAGAAGGAGCAATCTCTTACGACGGGGTGGAACTATAACGATCCCGACCATGGAGGCTATGAAGTAAGACATGTACCCGAACAGGAAACCGGTCCGGGCCTGGTGTTTATCGAAGGTGGTACATTTACCATGGGGCGTGTGTCCCAGGATGTGATGTACGATTGGAACAACATGCCGCGACGGGTTACCGTAGAGTCGTTCTACATGGACGAAACAGAAATCGCCAATGTCGACTATAAGGAATACCTGCACTGGCTCAAACGTGTGTATGTATCGTATCCCGAAGTACACCGCAAAGCTATACCCGACACGCTGGTATGGCGCAGCAAATTGGCCTACAACGAACCGTTGGTGGAAATGTACCTGCGTCACCCCTCGTACAACGATTACCCGGTGGTAGGCGTTAGCTGGCTGCAAGCCAACGATTACTGCCTGTGGCGCAGCGACCGCGTGAACGAAATGATCATGATCCGCGAAGGTATCCTCTTTGACGATCCCAACCAAAAGGACGCTGAAAACTTCAATACCGATGCTTATCTGAACGGCCAGTACGAAGGCGTAGTACGTCAGAACCTGAAAAGTGCGGACCCCAATAAGGAAGAACGCCGCGTGATGATCGAAGACGGTATCCTGTTGCCCAAGTACCGCCTACCGACCGAAGCCGAATGGGAATATGCAGCCCTTGCACTGGTGGGGAACTCGTATGACGAACGTATTTACGAACGCCGTATCTTCCCCTGGAATGGCGACGTGTTGCGCAACCACCAGAAAAAATACCGGGGCTTAATGCTGGCCAACTACACACGTAGCCGGGGCGACATGATGGGTGTTGCCGGGGCATTAAATGATGCCGGGAGTACTACTTTACCCGTGGCTTATTTCTGGCCCAACGATTACGGTTTGTATTGCATGGCAGGCAATGTTAACGAATGGGTATTGGATGTATACCGCCCGTTGAGTTACGAAGACGTTGAAGATTTCAACCCCTTCCGTGGAAACGTATTTACCGTGTTGGAAGTAGATCCTGCAACAGGCGCAGCTGCTGAAAAAGACAGCCTGGGACGTATGAAGCGCGTTCCGATCTCTGCCGAAGACGCTTTGAGCCAGCGCCGCCAATTTACCAAATCGGACTACCGCAACTATGAGGATGGAGATCATGGTTCTACCATGGATTATGGCGACGAAATTTTTAAAGATGCCGGTTCCGAGCGCATGTACGATCCTAATCAGTCATTGATCAATGATCATGTGCGCGTATACAAAGGTGGTTCATGGAGGGATCGTCCGTACTGGCTGAGTCCGGGAACTCGACGTTTCCTTGACGAAACCCAGTCGAGAGACGACATCGGGTTCCGGTGTGCCATGACCAGGGTTGGCGCACAGTCATCCCGTCACAACCTGATTCCATCAAGAGGAAGATAATAAAAAAAGTATAAAAGAGGGGCTTCGACAAGCCCCTCTTTTGCGTTAACACCATGAATATCGATGAATTATACCAAATTTATGCCAGGTATCCGAAGGTGATTACCGATTCGAGGAAAGCTTGGGCACACAGTATATTCTTCGCACTGAAAGGCGATCTCTTCGATGGTAACGATTTTGCAGCACAAGCGCTGGCCTCGGGATGCAATTATGCAATCGTCGACCGCCCTGAAGCGGTGACGGATCACCGTTGTATCCTGGTGGACGATGTTTTGAGTACGCTACAGGAACTGGCGCGTATGCACCGCAAAAAACTGGATATTCCTGTGGTTGCCATTACCGGCACCAATGGAAAAACCACCACTAAGGAACTGATCAAAAGCGTGCTTGGGGAAAAATATGCGGTATACGCCACCTCGGGCAACCTGAACAACCACATCGGCGTGCCGCTTACCATCCTGGCCGTACCGCCCCGCACACAAATCGCTATCATTGAGATAGGCGCGAACCATGCGGGCGAAATCAGGGAACTATGCGGTATCGCCCAGCCGACATGCGGTTTGATTACCAATATCGGGAAAGCCCACCTGGAAGGTTTCGGAGGGTTGGATGGCGTGAAGCGGGCCAAAAAGGAATTGTACGATTACCTGAATGAACATGACGGCACGATCTTCTATAATGAAGAAAATCCGGTATTGGCCGGTATGCTTGAGGATGCAAAGGCGAGGACCATCGGCTACGGACGTGAAGGAAAATCGGAATGCTGGGGTAAAACGCTTTCGGCGTCGCCTTACTTGCAGGTGGAATTGCATATTGACGAAAATTCATTCCGGATATCGACCCGCATGGCAGGTGTTTATAATTTCGAAAACATGCTGGCTGCGGCATGTGTGGGCGACCAGTTCACCGTTCCCGCAAAACACATAGCGGATGCTTTATCGGTTTACACACCTCAAAACAGCCGGTCGCAGGTGTTCCGGACAGCCCGGAACCAACTCCTGCTCGATTATTACAATGCCAACCCGACCAGCATGAGCGAGTCGCTCAGGAACTTTTTCGAGCATATACAAGGCTCGAAAATGGTGATTTTGGGCGATATGTTCGAATTGGGCGATGAAGCGCCGCAGGAACATGCCGCAATAGTCGGCCTGCTTTTACCACAAAACGGTGTAACCCGGGTGGTAGTCGGGAAACATTTTTACGAGGCGGCAAGGGATGTTCCCGGCATCATGGCATTTAGCGGGATAGAGGGACTGAAAAGCTGGCTTACCGGCAATCCTCCGGATGGTATGTTTATCCTGGTGAAAGGATCGCGGGGAATGAAACTGGAACAGTTGGCCGAATTACTTTAAATAATTGAAAAATAACACAAAGCGTCTTTCAATATTCAATTAGGAGGAATTGGAGTCTATAAAAGTTACCTTTTTGGGAACAGGGACATCGCAAGGCGTTCCTGTTATTGCATGTCCTTGCGCAGTCTGTGTATCCGGCGATTCGCACGACAAACGGTTGCGGTGTTCGGTGCTGGTACAGACCGGCGGTAAAAATATCGTGATCGATTCAGGCCCCGATTTCCGGCAACAGATGTTGCGTGCCAACGTTATCCGGTTGGATGCCATCCTGTTTACGCACGGACACAAGGATCATACGGCAGGATTGGACGATGTGCGCGCCTACAATTACGTCATGCAGCGCCCGACCGATATTTATGCCGAGGAACGGGTGCAGAAGGTTTTGCGGCAGGAATTCGCCTATATCTTTGCAGAAACGAAATACCCCGGTGTGCCTGAATTGAATATGCATACCATTGATGAAACGCCTTTTGCGATTGACAACATAACCGTAACTCCTGTACGCGCCATGCACATGAATTTACCCATATTGGGATTCCGTTTCGGGCGGTTTGCGTATCTTACCGATGCCAACGGCATCAGCGGAGAGGAGAAAAACAAGCTGCGCGGGCTGGATTGTTTTGTGGTGAACGGTTTGCGGAAGGAGCCCCATGTGTCGCATTTTACACTGAATGAAGCTTTGGCGCTGATCGACGAACTGAAACCAGACCGGGCGTATATTACCCATATCAGCCATCAGATGGGACTTCACCAACAAGTACAAGCCGAATTACCGCCGGGCGTTTTCCTGGCGTATGACGGTTCAGAGATTTGTGTTTAGTATTATATCCATTTTTCAAACGCCCACTATGGTAACTGTTTTACCATTCACAGTTTCTTTTTTTTCTTTTTTCATATAGAGCTTATCCTCCCATTTGACAGTCGAACGGCGGTCGAAGACCACCATCCAGCCTTCATTGCAGCAGTGAAGATCCATGTAACCGAAGGTCTGGTCGAGACCGTCGTCCACATATTTTTTCCCGTAGCGTATCTTCAGTTCTATTGGATATTTTTTATCGTTACAGGTCATCAACAGGTCGAGACGGCCATTCCCCGACGCCATCTCGCGGATGATTTGACCGCCGCCGTTCACCACGCGCTGCAGGAAAGCCATCATCACAAGCAAAGGCCCCGCTTCCGGATAATCGCACATCTCCAGCCAGATTCCGCTGTTCAGATGCCAGAATTTCTGGAAATCGCGCATCAGGTAATCGACGTCTATACTGCCGTCCTGTTTCAGATACCGGGGGATCCGATAGGGATATTTCGGGCTTTGCAGTTCATCCTGTACCTGGGACGACAGTTTGCGGATGATCACTTCGGAATAAATCGGATTGGCGGGTTTTATCTGCGAATGTTCTACTCGAATCAGTCCCAGATCCCTCGTATATAAAAAATCGTCCGATTCCTTGTTAATAAAACCTTCGCCGAGAATCATCGGTTCTATGATGTTGCGCACACGGTCTTCCTTGAGCCGTTCGAGCAAACTGTCGATATGCGCAGGACGGTTCAGGATGATGTTTTGGATGGCCTGGGTTACTAATTCTGCCGTAACGGGTTTTATACAGTCCGATTGCAGGATTTCCACAATCACTTCACGGGCAATAGCATTCACTAACCACGGTTGTCCCTGCGTCTGTTCGTATACTAATCC
>JAISDP010000043.1 GCA_031264715.1 Bacteroidales bacterium | reverse complement strand
TTGCAAAAAAAGGTAAACACTAACCTGAATTTTGCCATCCGCTTCCTGAAACAGAACAACATCGAATACGAGATACACACGGCGCCGAAGAAAGGAAACTTTGCCAACGCAACCATCCGCTTTGCCGAAAAGATTCGTGCCGATTTAATCATTGTAATGACGACCAAGCACATCACAATATTAGATTATATGTTTGCCGCCGAAGAACAGGAAATCATCGACAACAGCGCCAAAATACCTGTAATGTGCGTGAATCCGCGCACAGGCTTTGCCGGGACGGGTCAATACCTGTACGGTTAATAAATAGGAATATCGATTATTAGGTACTTGACCTGTTACATTTGTTGAAAAGCCTCTATCGGCAGTCAATAGAAGGCTTTTTATATATTTTCCGGACCTGTTGAATTTACGGGTAATATCTCTGAAACACATTCTACCAGGTTATCAATAAAATAACCATTTTTAAGAATGTATTTTTCTACGCCCACAGCTTTTGCTTCATTAATTACGGTATCATCGTCGTTACCCGATAAAAAGACAACCAACGTAGCTGGATTGATTTCCTTGATCTTTTTCACAACATCCAACCCCGTCATTTGCGAATCACCCTGCAGGAAAAAATCTACCACTACCAAGTCGGGCTTCACGTCCATGTGTGCAATACATTCCTCGCCACTATTGAATGTCCTGATCGTATATCCGTTCCGGCACTTGAACGTATACTCCAACAAATTGATAAACATAGGTTCATCATCAACAAAAAAAATCAATTTATCGGCCATATATAATTGTTCGTTTTTCCACATCTCCTTTTACGAATCCAAAAATATGATTATTTTGTAAAATAATCAAATATTTCCGTATTTTTATGCAATAATTATTCGGGAATGTTCTATATAGTTTTGAAACACAGGATAATTACCGAATTAGAAATATTTAACAGTATCGCATCAAATTCTTTTTTACAGTGAAAAAAGCCGCATTTCAACCATCGTTTTTTATCAACAATAGGAAAAAGCTGGCCGTTTTGCTTCCGCCCAAAACCCTGGCGCTGTTTTTCGCCAACGATCGCATGCCCCGCAGTGGCGACCAGCATTTCCTGTTCAGGCAAAACTCCGACTTATATTATATGTCGGGTATTCTGCAGCCGGATACGATCCTCGCGGTTTGCCCCGACCATCCGAATCCCAGGTACCGTGAGATATTATTTATACAACACGCCGATGCTGTCCGTGAAATCTGGGACGGTCACCGTTTCAGTTCGAAAGAGGCAACCGCTGTTTCAGGTGTGGAAACGGTGATACATGTAGACGAATTCAACCAGGTTATTGATGACATAGCTTACCCTTCGAATTATATTTATGTGAATGTTGCCGAAGATATCAAACGGGATAATGAACTGGTAACATACGATTTGCGGATGATCAACTATCTGAAAACACGTTTCCCGCTGCATCAGTATGGCCGGCTGGCCCCGCTGATGGCTTCGTTGCGTTTTGTGAAATATTCCGAAGAGATACATGTGATACAGAATGCCTGCGAAATCACCGGGAAAGCGTTCAATCGGGTGCTTAGCGCCATACGTCCGGGGATGCACGAATACGAGATTGAGGCCGAAATGACTTGCGAAATCATGCGTAACGGCGCTTCTGGCCACGCATTCCTGCCGATTGTCGCCTCGGCAAAAAATGCTTGCGTACTGCACTACAACGTCAATAGCCGGTTGATGCAGGAAGGCGAACTGGTGCTGCTCGACTTTGGCGCCGAGTTATCCTACTATTGTTCGGACTGTTCGCGTACTATACCGGTATCGGGGCGGTTCACCCCACGGCAACGGCAGCTATACGAGGCGGCGCTGCGTGTCTTTCGCAAGATAATGCACATCATACGTCCGGGATTCTCGATCGTGCAGATCAACATGCAGGCAGGCCGTTTCTGGGAGGAGGAACATGTCCGCCTGGGATTATACTCAATGGAAGATGTTCGCCGGCAGGATCCGGATCAACCTTTGTATCGCAAGTATTTTATGCATGGCGTCACACACTCGCTCGGCCTGGATGTGCATGACGTATGCGACCGCTACCAACCGCTTGAACCAGGTGCGATACTGACTTGCGAACCCGGCATATACATCCCGGAAGAAGGCATCGGGATACGCCTGGAAAACGACATGCTGGTCACTCCCTCCGATCCTATCGACCTGATGAAGCACATCCCGATAGAACCGGACGAAATTGAGGAAAGGATGAAGAAGCCCACCCCCTGCCCTCCCCCGGCTTAATGTCAGCGATCTCACGCAGTAAAACAGGTAAATGGGGAGGGTGATCGCGCTACTCAATTATAGTGCGTAAAACCAAAATCAGGCCTGATCTCCATTCCGGGCAGGCGCCCTGCTTACCAGGTTCCTGTCGCCATAAGCATCATCCACGCGGCTGGAAGCGGGCCAGAACTTGTTTTCGCGGATCCATGCCAACGGATATGCCGCTTTCTCGCGGGTATAGGGATATGTCCATTCGTTGGCTGTAACCGTTTGTTCGGTATGCGGTGCATTTTTCAATACATTATTAACAGCATCGGCGGTACCGGAAGCTATTTCCTGTATCTCGGCATGGATCGAAGCTAATGTTTCCACGAAACGGTCGAGTTCCTGCAACGATTCGCTTTCGGTGGGTTCCACCATCAACGTGTTGGCTACCGGAAATGACAGAGTAGGCGCATGAAATCCGTAATCCATCAAACGTTTGGCAATATCAGCCGCCACAATACCTGCATTTTTGCAGCCGGAACAGGCTAAGATCAGTTCGTGCGCCACCATGCCGTTGCGGTTGGTGAACAGCGTTTCGAAGTACGGACGCAGCTTTGCCGAAAGATAGTTGGCATTGAGGATGGCCATGCGGGTAGCTTGTGTCAATCCGTCGCCTCCCATCATGGTGATGTAGGCATACGAAATGGTGAGGACACTGGCGCTTCCCCACGGCGCTGCACCGATGGCGGGAAGATATTTTGCGTTGTCAGTGCGTATTACCGGATGGTTAGGCAGGTAAGGAGCCAGATGCCCGGCTACGCAGATAGGCCCCATGCCCGGGCCGCCACCGCCATGCGGGATAGCAAAGGTTTTGTGAAGATTCAGATGGCACACATCCGCGCCAAGGAACCCGGGACTGGTTAATCCTACCTGGGCGTTCATGTTGGCGCCGTCCATATATACCTGTCCGCCGCAACGGTGAATGATTGCCGTGATTCTCCTTACGCCTTCCTCAAATACGCCGTGCGTCGAAGGGTACGTAATCATCAGCGCGGCCAGTTTGTCCTTATTGGCTTCGGCTAACTCTTCCAGCTTTGTGATATCGATGTTGCCGTGATCGTCGCAGGGAACGGTTATGATATCCATGCCTGCCATGGCTGCACTTGCCGGGTTGGTACCGTGCGCCGACGAAGGTATCAGTACCGTGTTGCGATGTTCCTGACCGTTGCCGGCAAGATATGCACGGATCGTCATCAGGCCGGCATACTCGCCTGCAGCGCCTGAGTTGGGCTGGAACGATACGGCATCGAAACCGGTAATGACGGCTAATTGATTCGACAGTTCGTCGAAAAGTTCGTGATAACCTGTTGCCTGGTCTGCCGGCACAAAAGGATGGATATTGCCGAACTCCGGCCAACTGAGTGCAAACATTTCGGTGGCGGCATTCAGTTTCATGGTGCATGACCCGAGCGGAATCATCGAATGTGTCAATGATATATCCTTGCGTTCGAGCTTCCTGATGTAGCGCATCATCCCGGTTTCCGAACGGTAACTGTTAAAGACCGGCTGTTGCAGGTAGGCGTCGTTACGGGTATAACCTGCCAGGATTGCCTTCGGCGAACCCGTAAAGTCGATTTCAAAACCTGCCGGGGTAGCTTTGGAATCCGCATATCCGGTTTTATTCCCCTTCACCGGATGCTTGCCAAACACAGCCACTATATCCTGTAAGTCGGCATCGGTAACGGTTTCGTCCAGGCTGATGCCGATCAACCCTTCGCCATAGCGGAAATTGATCATTTTTGCTTCGGCTGTTTGCCGGATGACCTCAGCATGTTCCTGGCACACCCTGACGGTCAGCGTGTCGAAGAAACGTTCGTTGGCAATGGTAAAGCCCATAGCAGTCAACTGTTCCGCCAACGCATGTGTGTACCGGTGTATTTGGGTAGCGATGGCATGTATGCCTTCCGGACCGTGGTATACGGCATACATTCCGGCCATGGTAGCCAGTAGTGCCTGCGCAGTACAAATATTTGAAGTAGCGCGTTCGCGTTTGATGTGCTGTTCACGGGTCTGCAATGCCATGCGCAGGGCGCGTCTCCCCTGTGCATCCACGCTTACGCCGATGATCCGGCCGGGCATATTACGCTTGAACTCGTCGCGGGTAGCGAAATAAGCGGCGTGCGGTCCACCGTAGCCCATCGGGACGCCGAAACGCTGCGACGAACCTACTGCCACATCGGCACCCCATTGGCCGGGAGGCGTCAACAGTGCAAGACTCATCAGGTCGGCAGCCACACCCAGCCTGGCGCCTGCGGCATGTACCGCTTCCGCGAAGGCGCTGTAATCACAGATATCACCGTCGGCATCGGGGTATTGCACCATCGCCCCGAAGAAAGTCGTATCGGGAGTAAACGCCCGGTATGAGCCGGTGACGATTTCAATGCCGAGCGGTTCGGCACGGGTGATCATCACATCCAGCGTTTGCGGGAACATCTTTTCGTCCGCGAAGAACCGGTTGGCGCCCGCTTTGACGGCTTCGCGCGAACGGGCGTTATGCATCATGATCATCGCTTCGGCAGCGGCAGTGGCTTCATCGAGCAACGAGGCATTGGCGATGTCCATCGCGGTGAGTTCCACGATCACAGTCTGGAAGTTAAGTAATGCTTCGAGCCGCCCCTGCGATATCTCGGCCTGGTAGGGCGTGTAAGATGTGTACCACGAAGGGTTCTCAAGGATATTCCGTTTAATCACCGACGGCATCAGGGTACCATAATAACCCATACCTATATAGCTGCGATATAGCTTGTTTTTGGCGGCCATAGCCTGCAACCTGGCTAAGCAGGCGGCTTCGCTGATACCTGCGGGCAGGTTCAACGGAGCAGGCATGCGGATATCGCCCGGAAGAGTTTTATTGATCAGCTCGTCCATTGACGAAACACCTGCTGCTGACAGCATTTGAGCCAGCTCGTGATCACGAGGGCCAATGTGCCGGGATGAAAAAGGAATACTCATTGACTGTTTTTTGATTATTAACTTCGTTGAACTCGCAAGCCAGGTCTGCTAACGTTCCATGAGAACGGTTGCTTCGTGAGATCGCTTCGCTACCTGTAACTTGCCACCTGTCATTATTTTATTCCGGACAAAAATAACAGAAATATACAGAAACGAAAATGATTTTTGGAATAGAACACGAATAATCCGTGAAGAGTGAAGAATTATTCAATCATTCGTCATTCATAATTGTTTTTGTTTTTACCTTTGTACAATTTTTTGTTAAAATGAATGCCATTCCCCAAAAAGAATCCGAAAAAGCAGAATTTAAATCCTCCTTTGATTCGGAATGTATTGAAACCCTGGCGGCATTTGCCAATAGCCGGGGAGGAAGCGTATATGTCGGCATTGGAGACGAGATACTCAACATGCATACGCAAACCTTTAACAGCAGTTGGGATTATTATATCGATACCTATCACCAGGTAACGGACATTTCGGAAGAAAAAGCCAATCATTTGATATCCCTGTACAATAAAAGCAGAGAAATTCCCATTGAAAACGATGTGCCGGAATTTTTAGCCAAGATGGAACTGATCAGGGAAGGAAAACTTACCCATGCCGCTTTCCTGCTGCTAATGAAACGTGAATCGGCTGTTTCGACCATCGAATTGGGACATTTCCAGGACGAGATCACCATCAAGGACGGGATCACCATTTCCGCCGACCTGATCACCGAAGTAGAGGATGTCCTTTCGTTTATCCGGAAACATATCAACAAGGCGTATATCATCACGGGAAACCCGGCAAGGGAAGAACGCTGGGACTACCCGTTGGACGCCCTGCGCGAAATAGTGATGAATATGATTGTTCATCGCGATTATGCCCATTATGGCGATTCATCCGTAAAGATTTACAATGAAAAAAATATCCGCATCAATATCAATACATTGAAGGGAAAAGGACTCATTGAACGCGTAGGCCCGGACAAAGGCGGTTATTGGAAAATATTAATTTGATGACTCATTAAGCCTTGAACAACGATACCCCATACCACTGGTTTGCCCTCTATACCAAGGCGAGGGCTGAGAAAAAAGTATATGACGATTTCCGGCAGAAAGGTATAGAAACATACCTCCCCCTGCGGCGAGAACTCAGACAATGGAGCGACCGCAAGAAATGGGTTGAAATTCCCATCATCCATTCCTATGTCTTTGTGCACATCCCCATGAGCGACTACCTGCGGGTGTTCGAGTCGAAGGGAGTTGTGTCATATGTATCATATAAAGGGAAAGCCGTGGTGATACCCAAACGCGAGATAGACGCCATGCGGCGTACCGTCGAAAGCAATCTTTCGTTTAATATGGAGACAGGCTCCATACAGAAAGGACAAACCGTTACCATAGCATCCGGCCCGCTGAAAGGCATCACAGGCGAGGTGCTGGAGGTACAGGGCGCCAGGAAATTATACCTGCGCATCAGTCATATCGGCTATACCCTGGTAGTAAACCTCGACGACGAAACTATAAAAGACTGAAAAACAACCCGAAACAAATAATCTG
>JAISDP010000030.1 GCA_031264715.1 Bacteroidales bacterium | reverse complement strand
AGATGAATGTTCATTGCGAACAGCAGCTCATAAACCGGAATATCAAGCCGACCTCCATGCGGTTACTGATTTTGAAGACAATCTCGGATAAAAACGACGCCGTTACGATTGCCGATTTGGAAACGACGCTGGAAACAGTAGATAAATCTACTATTTTCAGAACATTGACACTGTTTCAGCAAAACCGCTTGCTGCATACCATCGACGATGGCAGCGGCTCATTAAAATATGCCCTGTGTGATGATGAATGTGAGTGTCAGCCTGAACAGCAGCATGTTCACTTTTACTGTACCCGCTGCGGACAAACATTTTGCCTGCGCGATGTGGCAGTTCCCATAATTTCCCCACCTAAAAATTTCTCCATCGACAGCATAAATTACGTTATCAAAGGCATTTGCGCTAATTGCCATAATTTTGCAAAAGGAAAATAAATATGGACACAAACAAAAACTGGAAAGTTTTAAAAAGCGAATACTTGTATCGCGAACCGTGGTTTACCGTAAGGAAAGAACGGGTAGAATTGCCGAACGGGTATCAAATACCGTCTTATTATGTACTGGAATATCCGGACTGGGTAAATGTCATTGCCATCACGCGGGAAAAACAGTTTGTTTTTATCAGGCAATACCGGCACGGCTTGGGGCAAGTCAACTTTGAACTATGCGCCGGCGTTTGCGAAAAAGAAGATGCAACGCCTTTAATTTCAGCGAAACGCGAGTTGCTGGAAGAGACAGGCTACGGAAACGGGATTTGGCGTGAACACATGATTATTTCCCCCAATCCATCGACCCATACTAATTTAACCCATTGTTTTTTAGCCGAAGAGGTCGAAAAAATAGATCGGCAGCATTTGGAAAACTCCGAAGATTTATCGGTGCATTTATTGTCTTTTGAAGAAGTAAAACAGTTGCTATATGCCGGTGAAATCAAACAGGCTTTGATGGCGGCTCCGCTTTGGAAATATTTGGCGGGCAATTGATTTTGTCTCCCAAATCGGCAAAGAAACGCAGAAAACCCACCTGGCTCCGACGACATGCGGCGTTGCAATGTCATAAAAGGCATTTGCGTTAACTGTCAAAATTTTGCAACTAAGTTGCAATAAAAAGGCCGTACTTTTGCGTCATTAATTTATTATATTTATTATATTCCTGAAATGAAAACAATATTCCATTTTTTAAGCGGACTTCCGATGACCATTATCGGGGGAGTCTTTTTAGCGGCAAGCCTGGCCGCCATGCTTACGGGTACAGCAGTTCCCGTCGACCCAGCATGGATTACGGTAATCATCTGCGGATTCCCGCTTTTATACCTTGCCGTTACCCGGTTGATTTTTCAATGGTGGATTTCATCGCCCTTGCTCATTACCATTGCAATGGTGGCCGCCATATTTATTGATGAACTGTTTGCCGCAGGCGAAGTGGCTTTCATCATGGCAATTGGCGCTATACTGGAAGACTATACGGCAGCACGCGCCAAAAAGGGAATCAACGAATTGATGAAGCTTACGCCGCAACAGGGACGGCGCATTGTAACCGTCGACAGCGTCACAACGGAAGAAACCGTTCCTGCCGAAGACATCCGCAAGGGCGACCTCCTGCGGGTGTTCCCCGGAGAATCCATTCCCGCAGACGGCGTTATTACCTTTGGCAATACGTCTGTTGACCAGTCCGTTATGACGGGCGAATCGCTTCCCGCAGATAAAAAAGAAGGCGACGAAGTGTTCTGCGGAACGATAAACCGTTTCGGTTCGATTGACATACGGGCAACGAAAGTGGGCGAAGATTCATCGCTGCAAAAGATGATTCGGATGGTGAAGGAAGCCGAAAACAAAAAGGCGCCGATGCAGCGCATCGTGGATAAGTGGGCGACGTGGCTTGTGCCCGTTGCCCTGCTGATTGCCATAATCACCTATTTGATTACTTCGGATATTGTGCGGGCAGTTACTGTTTTGGTTGTATTCTGTCCCTGTGCCCTCGCCCTTGCCACGCCTACATCCATTATGGCAGCTATCGGTCAGGCTACCAAACACGGCGTCCTGATAAAATCGGGCAAAGCGCTGGAAATTATGGGAAAAGTCGATTGCATTGCCTTCGACAAAACAGGCACATTGACGTTCGGTAGATTGGAAGTCAGCAATATTATTCCGTTTATCCCCTCGCTAAGCCAAAATGAATTGCTACAACTGGCGGCTTCCGCCGAATGGCGTTCGGAACACCCCTTGGGAAAAGCCGTAGTAAGCCATGCAAAATCAATTGGCTCAATAATCGCCGAGCCGTCGGATTTCCGGATGATTCCGGGCAAAGGCGTAATCGCCGTTATCGACGGGAAAACCATTGTTTGCGGCAGCAGTTCGTTTCTGAATGAAAACGGAATTTCGCTGAGTCCCGAATCGCAAATCGTGCTAGACAAGCTGCGGAGCGAAGGTAAAGCGTCCGTTCTGCTTGCTACCGGCGGACAATGCCTGGGCATTATCGCGCTTTCGGATGCTATACGTCCCGCAGCAAAAGAAATGGTCGGTAAACTGGAACAGATGAATACCGAAGTCGTTCTGCTCACGGGCGACAACAGGCAAGCCGCTTCTTTTCTGGCTTCACAGGCGGGAATTTCCAGTGTGTACGCCGAATTGCTTCCCGCAGAAAAAGTGGCAAGCATAGAAGGCTTGCAGCAATCGGGCAAAAAAGTCTGTATGATTGGCGACGGCGTAAACGATGCGCCCGCCCTGAAAACAGCCGATGTCAGCATAGCAATGGGCGGCATGGGCAGCGACATTGCTATTGAAGCCGCCGACATTGCACTGACAGGCGATGATGTTTCCAAAATCCCTTACCTGAAAAGATTGTCGAATACCACTTTGAGCAATATCAGGCTGAATATCACGCTTTCCATGGCATTGAATTTCGCAGCTATCATATTGTCCGTTCTGGCGGTACTGAATCCCGTAACAGGCGCGCTGGTACACAATGCAGGCTCGGTACTTGTAGTGCTGAATGCCGTGCGGTTATATGACAGGAAGATATTTTAGCGGTTTTGACCCTGGCAGGCTTGGAGCAGGATTTTTAGCATCATAACTGTATTTCTATCCCGAAGAAGTTTCGATAATGTGCTGTGTTATTCGGTTTTTGTCAGTCTTTCCTGCAGCGTAAACTCTACCCTGCGGTTGAGGCTGCGACCGTGCGCCGTGCTGTTATCGGCGATGGGTTTGCCGCTGCCTGCACCGTTGTATGTGATGCGATGCCGGTCGATATTCACCAGGTAATCGGCCACAGCTTTCGCCCTGCTGTTCGAAAGGTTCAGGTTGTACGCTTCCGAACCGAAATTGTCCGTATGTCCGGTGATTGCAATGTCGTAGTCAGGATGTTTTTCCAGGTATGCCGACAGCCGGTCTAATTCATCTGCCGATTCGGGGAGAAGCTCGCTCTTGTCGAAATCGAAATAGATGTATTGCAGCACGTAAGTTACCCCGAGCTCGGGCGCCCACTCCTTATTATACGGTACTACCGACACATCATCCACAAAATAGTAGCCCAATTGCTTTTCCATACTGCGGTAAACCTTTGCTAATGGGCGGTCGGAGCGGATACGCTGCACCAGGCTATCGTGGTAAGCATAAAATCCGCCGATAGCGATATACTGTTCCCCGCCTTTAGCGGTGTAAAACCCGGTAATGGGCGTCCAGTTGGCGGTATCGGCGAGGCAGCGGTCGGGCGGGTTTTGTATCTGCGGCGGGGTTTCGAGGATAAAGCTCGATATCAGCATCCGGTTGTCTGTCGTGGCGCGGATGGAGGTTTCGGAAAAATACATCCCGAAATAGCGCGTCCCCACATTGCTTGAATCGGCCAGGCTCACAAAAAATTCTACCTTGTACACCGAATCCTTGGCCAGCGGGCGCAGGAGCTTTACGGCCAACGCTTCGTTACAGAAGGAAATGCCGGCGTATGCATCGCCCGAATGAGCTTCCTGGTATCCGAACATGCTGCGGGGCACGCTGAAATTCAATATTTCCTCGCGGGGAAACCGGCGGCGATATTCGATGGGCTGGAATGCGTTTGCGCAACGGTGAAAATAGTCGGCCGAAAAGTTGGGAAACAGGTTCCACGATACAACACCGCCTATATAATCGCAATCCTTGGGACAGGCGCGGGTTTCCTCAAAGCTTGGGTTGGGAACCAGGTTTGCCCCGGTGTTTACATAATATTGCCCATAGCCGGTAATCGAGATACCGGCAAAGAACAGGAACAATACAGCGTGTATGCTCCTTTTGGAGGATATGACCGGGAAAATGAAATTCACACGTTTAAAACATATATGTAGATCATGTACTAACATAAATTTCTGCAAAAATGATGCATGTAATAATATTTCAGACCATTCTTCACATTTTATTATACGTACCGTCTCCAACATTGTTTTAAAAAATGACGGAATCCATGATTTTGTACACCAATCTTTGTTTATGGTTGACTAAAAGCTATGATTCCTGTGCGCCTGCCGAAATTTGCCGATTGATATACAGATACGCCTTTTCAATGCTGATGCCGTGTTTCCGGGCAATGGCAGCACAATCATCGTATTCGGGTTTTGTTTTCAGCTTCTTGCCCTGGTAATACGCTTCCTTAATGCGCACCGGCCCCCACGGGGTATCGATGGTTGCGGTACGGCGGTCGAGCATGGTTTTCCTTACACATTTGCAACGCACGCCCAGGGTGGATGTTTCGGTAAACAGCAAATGCTCAACAGCGGGGATTTTCCCGGGATCGCACAGCACGGAAAGCATCACTGCCGGACGCGATTTTTTCATCATGATATTTTGCAGGTACACATCGTCGGCGCCGGCTTCAAATAGCCTTTCCATCACGTAAGCATACCGTTCGGGGTTCATATCGTCGATATTACACTCCATCACCACGGCATCTACCGTTTTCCCGGTAGCCTGCCCGACTCTATTATCCGGGTGGGCTTCTCCGGTTTCGCCAATGCATACGCGCAGTACGTTCGGTATTTCCGTATCGCGGTGACCAATGCCGTATCCTGTTTTGACGATGGTAAATGCCGGCGTTTCCGTAAACTCGTCTACCAGCGCGGCAAGAATAGCTACACCGGTAGGCGTTGCCGTTTCGAAAGGCACTGCCCCCAGTTTCATCGGGTTGCCTTTCATAATCTCAAGCGTGGCAGGCGCAGGAACAGGGAAGACGCCGTGCGCACAGTTCACAAAACCGCCGCCCATCTCTACCGGCGAGGCAATGATGCGGTCGGGAGCCAGGTAATCGATACAGATAGCGGCTCCCACAATATCCACAATCGAATCGACAGCGCCTACTTCATGAAAATGTACTTCTTCCAGCGGTTTGCCGTGTATCTTAGCTTCCGCCCGGGCTACGATCCTGAAAATATCCATACTCATTGTCTTCACCCTGTCAGAAAGATCGCTTTCGAGGATGATTTTTCCAATATCGCCCAGGTTTCGATGCCCGGAGTGTTCATGTTTATGCTCATGTTCATGTTCAAGCTCCCTGTAGTATTCGGGAAGAATGCGGCGTTTAAGTCCCTCGAAAATAGACGGCGGGCCGTGGTGATGGTGATGACCGTGCGAATGTCCATGATCCCCGTCGCCGTGACTGTGGTCATGATCGTGGCCGTGTTCATGCCCGTTACCTGTCAGGATCACATCGACCTGCGTTCCCGTGATTCCTTTGCGCTGCTGTCCCGAAACACGGATTTCATACCCTTCCAGATTCAGTTTCCGTAATTCACCGGCGAGATACCCGGCGTCAACGCCAAGGTCGATCAGGGCGCCCAGGTTCATATCGCCGCTGATGCCGGCAAAACAATCGTAGTACAATATCTTCATAGATGTATGGTTTTAATAATCGCGAAAAATACAAACAGACAAACATACATATTTTTTTCTTTATGTAATATTACTCATGTTTTCTATGTGCACTATAATCTCTATTACAGGGCTTGATAGATATTGTGCTTCTCTGATCCGTAGGGCGTAATCAATTCTATCCTCATATTTTTACCGGACAGCAGTGAATTTTAATAATATTTTTTTGCACCAATCAGTAAAATGCTTAAATTTGCGGCCTTAAACAATTAAAAATAATATTTTTCGTAACAAAAGTCATTTATGATCATTGTCCCTATCAAAGAAGGCGAGAACATTGAAAGAGCGCTGAAAAAATTTAAAAGGAAATTTGAAAAAACAGGTATAGTAAAAGAAATCCGGGCACGCCAGGCATTCGAAAAACCATCGGTTCGAAAACGTGAAGAGCGTCGTCACGCGGTTTACGTGCAAAAAATGTTTCAAACAGTTGATTAACCGATCAACAGTTTCTCTTTTATTGTTTTACGCATCAATTGCGGGGGTATGGAGCATCTTGTATCATATTTACAATATCTGGAATACGAAAAAAGATATTCGCCCCATACAATAGATGCTTATCGCAGGGATCTGTCTCATTTTGCCGCTTTTCTTCCCGAAACGGGGGACTGCGAATTGTGGGGCAGGGTTGATTTTAAGGTAATACGGCGATGGATTGTAGCCTTGATTGCCGAAGGAGAGTCGCCGCGTACTGTCAATCGGAAAATAGTAGCATTACGTTCTTTTTTTAAATACTTGATGAAAAAAGGATTGATTTCGGTCAATCCTATGGAGAAGGTCGGGTTACTGAAAATAGACAAGAATTTGCCTGTATTTGTCACAACCAACAAAATGGATGAGTTGTTGGATGAGGAATCGGCTGATCCGGGCGACTTTAAGGCTATGCGTAACAAGTTGGTGCTGGAGTTTTTCTACATGACCGGCATGAGGTTGTCCGAGTTGATACACCTTAAAGAACACGATGTCGATACGGGCGCCATGACAGTAAAGGTGCTCGGCAAACGGAACAAGGAAAGAATTATTCCATTGACAGCGCTGTTTTGTGATACGGTGAGGCAATACATATCTTTAAAGAGGTCAACTTTTCCCGGCGCCGAATTGTTGTTTATATTAGATTCGGGAAAACCGCTTTATGAACGTTGGGTACAGCGCTTGACAAGTGAAAAGTTAGGAGCGGTGACCACTATGAAAAAGCGGAGTCCTCATGTGTTGCGGCATAGTTTTGCAACCAATGTTCTCGATAATGGAGCCGATTTGAATGCCATCAAGGAAATATTAGGTCATGCCAACCTCGCAGCCACGCAAGTGTATACGCATAGCAGTTTGAAACGGATTAAAAAAGTTTATAACCAAGCCCATCCCCGGGCATAAAATACAATACCATGGACATAAAAGTTAATTCGGTACGTTTTGATGCCGACCAGAAATTGATCGACCACGTAAATAAGAAAGTGAGCAAATTAGGCCAGTTCTTTGACGGAATCATCGGGGCTGAAGTCTATTTGCGCCTGGAAAACGTGCAGGACGATGAGAATAAAATTGCAGAAGTGAAGTTGCTGATTCCGGGTAACGACCTTTTCGTGAAGAAGCAGTCGAAAACTTTTGAAGAAGCCGTCAATAAAGCGGTAGATACGCTTAAAGGGCAGGTAACCAAGTATAAGGAAAAACTGAAAGGCAAGTAAGGATTATCAGGCAGTCAGCATGAATCATCCCATATGAAATTAAACAATCCTGTCTTTATCTCTTTAGTACTTGTTTCGCTGACAACATGTTCTTTCGAGCCGCCCATTCGTTACAGGGAAACTTCGCAATGGAGAATATGGTTCGATCATCCCGCCAAAAGCTGGGAGGAAGCCTTGCCGTTGGGCAACGGACGGTTGGGCATGATGCCCGACGGACAAATCGACAGGGAAACCATTGTGCTGAATGATATTACCTTATGGTCGGGCGGAGTGCAGGATGCCGATAATCCCGAAGCAGCCGGATACCTCCCCGAAATCCGCAAACTGCTTTTCGAAGGCAAAAACGACCTGGCCCAGGATCTTGTATACAGGACTTTTGTGTGTAAAGGGAAAGGTTCGGGATATGGGAACGGCGCCGATGTTCCTTATGGAAGCTACGAACTGCTCGGTAATCTGCATATCGATTATCAATACAATGCAGACGGCAAAAAACCTGAGAAATACCGCAGAGAGTTGTCGCTGAACAAAGCCGTGGCACGGACTTCGTTTGTGCTGAATGATGTGAAACACACCCGCGAGTACTTTACCGATTTCAACCACGATGTGATGGTGGTGAGGCTTTACGCTTCCGAAACAGGGAAACTGAATTTCCAGGCAGGTATTGACCGTCCGCAAGTGTTCGAGACAACGCTCGACGGGGATGAGCTGGTGATGAAAGGCCGGCTGGACAATGGCGCCGACGGGAAGGGAATGCATTACATGGCGCGCGTACGGATACGGCTGACAGGCCCCGGCAAGCTGACAGGCGCTGACGGGAAATTGCATGTGACCGGCGCGCAGGAAGCAATGATCGTTATATCAGCCTTTACGGACTACAAAGACCCCGGCTATGAAACGAAATGCACGCAATTGCTTGCCAATGCCATGGCAGAGAGCAAATATACCACGATCAAGGCGCAGCATACGGATGCTTTCCGCGAATATTTCGACAGGGCAAGCCTGAACCTGAACGCACACACCGGGAAAGACACCATCCCTACCGACCGCCGCCTGGTATCCTTCGCCAGCGATCCGTATGACAACGGACTGGTGGAATTGTATTTTCAGTACGGACGCTATTTATTAATATCGAGCGCCCGCAAGGGACTCCTGCCGCCTAATCTGCAGGGGCTTTGGGCGAATACCGTCAATACGCCCTGGAATGGCGATTACCACCTCAACATCAACGTGCAGATGAATCACTGGCCTGCCGAAGTCGCTAACCTTTCGGAACTGCACCTTCCACTGATCCGGTTGACCGGAAGCCTTGTGGAACCGGGAAAGAAAACAGCCCAAACATTCTATAACGCGGACGGCTGGGTGGCGCACATGATGACCAATATCTGGGGATATACCGCACCGGGCGAACATCCCTCGTGGGGCGCCACCAATACCGGCGGTGCATGGCTGTGCGCCCATGTGTGGGATCATTACGACTTTACGCGCGACCGCCAATACCTGCAACGGGCGTATCCCACCCTCAAAGGCGCCTCCGAATTTTTCCTAAGTACTTTAGTAACCGAACCCAAACATGGCTGGCTTGTCACCGCGCCCACCACTTCGCCCGAAAACTCGTTCTATATGCCGGGCAGCAAAAGGGAAGTGAGTATTTGCATGGGGTCGACGATGGACAACCAACTGGTGCGCGAATTGTTTACCAACACCATTGCCGCAGCACAAATCCTGGATACGGACGCTCATTTTCGCGACCGGCTGCAAAAAGCCATCGATAAATTGCCGCCCAACCGTATCGACAGTGACGGGCTGTTGATGGAATGGCTTGAAGAATACGAGGAAACCGAACCGCAGCACCGGCATGTTTCGCACCTTTACGGTTTATACCCCGGTAACCAGATAACTCCCGCCAATACGCCCGACCTGGCCGAAGCCGCCCGTAAAAGCCTCGAGCGCCGCGGCGACAGGGGAACGGGGTGGTCGCGCGCCTGGAAAATCAATTTCTGGGCGCGGCTTGGCGACGGCGACCGGGCTTACACACTGCTCCGCAACCTGCTTGTCCCGGCACGCGATACCACCATCGCATACGGCAATCGCGGCGGCGGATCCTATCCCAACCTGTTCTGCGCTCACCCGCCGTTCCAGATCGACGGTAATTTCGGCGGGTGCGCCGGCATTGCCGAAATGCTGGTGCAAAGCCACACGGGTATTATCGAACTTTTGCCCGCCCTGCCCGAAGCCCTGGCTGACGGCGTATTTGACAGATTATGCGTACGCGGCGGTGCAGAAGTGAGCGCTGCATGGGCCAATCACCATTTGACATCAGCATTACTAAAGGCCACCGTTGACAACACCTTCAAACTGAGAATCCCTGCCTACGCCAAACAGGTGAAGTGCGAAAAGAACCGGATGCCCGTGGAAGTTGAAATTGTTGACGGCGTAGTGGAATTGACACTTCAAAAGGACGAAACGGTGCAGGTGAAATTTCTGGAAAAAGAGGAAGCGTTGTAGAGACGCGATCAACCCCCGTATTTTGCCTTCCATGACCGATCATTATATGACAGGACAATTTTCTTTTGTTGATGGATGATTTTTTGTTATGTTTGTAGCGGTACTTCAGGGCGGGTTATCCGGAAAATACCGCTTTCCGTATCCGGCGGAACAGACAGCATCACGATAGAAGGCGGCGCCCGTCATTGTACCAGTTTTTGAAATCTAAGAATCGGAAAAATGGTAATGCCTCACAATCCTCTCCTCATCACAGTCCGTGCGGTTGAGCCGGAAGATATCGCATTGCTGTACCTCTGGGAAAACGACCGGGCGGTGTGGCATGTAAGCAATACGCTGGCGCCGTTTTCACGTTACCAGTTGAAGCAGTATATCGAGTCGGACCCCAGCAATATTCATGCACACCAACAGTTGCGCATGATGATCGATTGCCGCGAAGCAGGGAAACCGGCACGCACTGTCGGCAGCGTCGACCTGTTCGACTTCGACCCGATACACCAGCGTGCGGGGCTGGGTATTCTCATCGCACTGGCCGACGACCGCGGACAGGGGTATGCTTACGAGGCGATACGGCAAATGATCGATTACAGTCGCAAGGTGTTATTTCTGCATCAATTGTATTGTAATATCCCGTCCAGCAACACGGCCAGTATCAAACTGTTCGGGAAAGCCGGCTTCGAGATCACCGGAACAAAAAGGGACTGGCTACGCACCGAAACAGGGTGGGAGGACGAACTGCTCCTGCAATTGAAAGTCAGTTGATAAATCGTACCGGTTCACCGTGCTCCGTTTTCGGTTCATTCATGATGCTTTCGTGTTTCCCGCTTTCTGTGAGCAGCAACACTCATCCGCTCTCTTTAGGAGAGGGGGCCGGGAGATGAGGCTTTCCTGTATTGCATGGGCGTCACGCCTGTAACCCTCTTGAATAACCGGTTGAAATACGAGATATTGTCGAACGAAAGCCTGTAAGCGATATCCTTGATGGGCTGGCTGTCAATGATCAGCAGCAATTGCGCTTTTTCTATCTTTTTCCGGTTGATATATCGGATGGGCGTACAATTCATTTCCTTCTTAAACAGGCGGATGTAATGGTCGTCGGTGAGGAAGCAAAGGCTGGACAATTCCCGGATACCGATCAGCCGGTCGATATTTTCGCGAATGTAGCGCAGGGTCTTTACAATGCGCTGATCGGCAGTTTCCGGTTTTGACCGGGCCTGTACCAGGAATCTCGAAAACAGCTGTTGCAGGATACCGTTTGTTTCAACCGTCGAATAGAGCGGCTGCTGTGCATTCTTGGCAATATCCCGGAGAAATGTGGGTGGATTGTCATACGAATCGGGGTCGTATCGTTTCAGTTCACGGCCGGGGTTGATTTCCAGAAGCCGTTTTACCAACAGCGTATCCACTGGACAGGCTTCGACCTCGAATGGAATAATCAACTGCTCGAAAATGCCCTGCTCTTCGTATATGTGGGTGTAGTAGAGGTTGAAAATCCCGTCGCACTCATATCCGTGCATGGTAAATGCCGGGATCAGGTATAAATGTCCGGGCGTCAGGACGAAAGCGCCGTCGGGAAGGATTACCTTTGCCGATCCGCTTTCCACCAGGTAAAGCCTTGCAAAAGGACTGTTGACGCCTTTCCAGTTCCAGTCGGCATTGTGTTCCGCATGGCCGGTGTTCAGCAACACCAGGTGGAGATTTTCTTTTTTGCCCATATCATGCTTTTTAAAAATAAAAGACTGATGACACGGATTGGGATCACTTTACCCTCGGCGAGATCGCTTCGTAAAATTCACGGAAAACCTGCATGAATCCGTTCGGTCGGCATTATCCGCGTCCTATTGACTCCTGGCTTTTTCAATCCGCAATCCGATATCGTCTATTCCGATCAATGGCTCGTCACGCGAGCCCTGTTCATATTCGAAAACATATTTGCCCGTGACGGGAAACCGCACATTTTTCCGGAGAAACATGCGTGTATCGAACTTATCGCCCAAGCCATTTCCCAGCCACTTGCCCCGGTGGTCGGCCAGCATGATCCTTGTTGTGTCGCGCTCCAGGGCGCCCGACGGCGAGTGTACGTCAACAAACAGCCACAGTTCCATATATTTATATTTGCTGCTGTTGCGCACATTGATGTATACATTGCAAGGACTGACGGTGTCGGTGATTTCCACTTCAAATCGCGCATGTTCGGTACGACTCCAGCCGTCAGCCGGGATATTGACGTTGCTTTCGTATATCTTATCCGGATCGCAGGCGCACAGCCCCACGACAGCCAACAACGCCAGGAACAGTATCTTCGTGCAGGCGTTTGTTCTTTTGGGTGATATGTGTATTCGCTGCATCATTCTTTCGGCTGGCTGGATTCGGGTTTATTGCCTTCGGGCCTGTTGCCCTTCTCACGGTTTCCCCGGTTGCGGTTTCCCCGGCTGCGGTTACGATTATTACGGGAATTACGGTCGTTACGCTCATTGCGGGGGTTATTCCCGGCGGATTCCGGTTGCCTTTGGGGTTCCTTCCGGTTGCCGGTTTCATTGTTTTTCTTTATCCGGATTTCTTTATTATCCTTATTGTGATCCCGGTTATTGGGTTTCCTTCTTTTCTTCTGCCGCTTTTCCTCGAAACGGTTGATATTATCTTCGCCCACAGCGTTTTGATAGCTAATCATCGGCTCCTTGGCCTGCGCCCTGTTGCTGCTTGCTTCCAAATCCTTCGCCTTGATTCCCTGCCGGTTGAGGCGTATGATTTCTTTCACCACACCCACATCCAGGGGGATGAACACAGCGTTTTCGCTATTCTTTTCGAACGAATACCATATAACCCGGCGGAATACATCCGTTTTGCTGTGGTACGCTTTTCCTTGCTCCGTCTCCAAAGCTATCGACGTATCAGGAAAATCGTTTTGCGCCTCCATATAACATTTCAACTCGTAATTGAAGCAACATTTAAGCTTGCCGCATTGTCCCGCAAGCTTTTGCGGATTAAGCGACACCTCCTGGTAACGTGCAGCGCTGGTGGACACCGATACAAACGACGACATCCATGATGCACAGCAAAGTTCCCGACCGCATGTCCCGATGCCTCCTACCTTGCCGGCTTCCTGCCGCGCCCCGATCTGCTTCATTTCGATGCGCACCTTGAAATTGTCGGCATATTCCTTGATCAGTTGCCGGAAATCGACACGTTCGTCGGATATGTAATAAAACGTAGCCTTGGTTTTGTCGCCCTGGAGCTCCACATCGCTGATCTTCATTCCCAGTTTCAGATTCGATACAATCCGGCGTGCGATGCATATTATTTCCGGTTCCTTTTCGACGGCCTGGAACCACTTTTCTACATCACTGGCTTTGGCCTTGCGGTATATCTTTTTCAGATTGCCGGACGACACGTCGTACCGTTTCATTTGCACTGCTACCAGATCGCCCGTGAGCGACACAATGCCCACATCGTGACCCGGCGACGCTTCCACGGCTACCACATCGCCTTTGACCAAAGGAATGCCGGTGTTGTTGATATAGTATCCTTTTCGTGTATTTTTGAAGCGGACCTCCACCAGCTTCCCGACAGAACCGCTGTCGGGTATGGTTTCCAACCAGTTGAATACGTCTAATTTGTTGCATCCGGAGCATGTGCACCGGAATTTGCCTTCTTCAACGTTTTCAACAGTTTTTTTAAGACATCCGCGTGTAATATAATTATCTATCATTTGATGCTTTCTATATTTTAGCAATCAACCTGCTTCCAATAAGCATTAAAACCCATATGATGAATAGATGGGGTTTGCAACAGGTTTGAACAATATTGGCACAAATATACTTATAATCAATTGAAAATTGAAAATTTCGCCGTCGTTTTTAGTGGAATGTAAAACTGTATGCGATTGACGGGATGATGTCTTCAAAGATACAGGTGCATTTGTTGCGACAATTTGAACCCATTCCTTAATGCTTCAACAGCACCACTATTTTACAGGCCATATCCAGGAATACCAGGTTTTTGTTGCCGTTCGATTCGATATGATAATATGCCGTATTCAGTTCGCCGGCCAATTGGGAAACGTTATCCGGATGAATGAAAGCATTGAACTTTTGTGAAAAATCATTTTCGGCATCCGTGAGAAATACCAGCGACGGCTGTTGTTGGTTGAGTGTGAAGTTCTCGCGCACCATGCGCAGGCAGTAAAGCAGAAAAGCCTTTTGCTGTTCGCGTCCCAACTGGGTGATTTGCTCGCACCAGGCCAGCAGATCGAGCATTGCCTGTTTCTTGCCCCACACCGACCAGCACGCGCGCATCATGCGGATAAACATCTCCAGGTAATAATCACTCTCGTCCGACGCTTGCAGCACATCGAGCGCTACAGCCAGATTACCGTTGCTGATATGCGCCGTGCCGAGCGCTTTTTGAGTGTCGCACAACCCCGCGGCCGCTAAATAATCCGCCAGGCTTTGCGTATCGATTTTCGGTACGCGCGTGACTTGCGTCCGCGACAAAATGGTGGGAAGAATCTGGTCGGCCGATTCTGCGATGAGCAGGAACAGGGTTTTTTCGGGTGGTTCCTCCAGGATTTTCAGCAACTTGTTAGCTGTTTGCCGGTTCATCTTTTCGGCCAGCCAAATGATCATCACCTTGAATTCGGCTTCGTAGGTTTTGAAACTCAGCTTGTTCAGTATTTCCTTGCTCTCGTCGACAAAAATGCCGCCCTGCTTGTTGTCGCCACCCATCACTTCGAGCCACCGGTTGTAAGTGATGTAGGGGTTGGCCGTTACGGTTTCGCGCCATTCCCTGATGAACATGTCGCTCACTGCCGCCTTGCCGCTACCGGGCTTGATCACCGGGAACACGAAATGGAGGTCGGGATGCGCCAGTTTCTTGAATTTGACACACGACGGACATTTGCCGCAGGGCTCGCGTTCGCCGCGATCGGTACAGTTGACGTATTGAGCGTAAGCGATGGCAAGCGGCAGGCTGCCCGCACCTTCGGGCCCCAGGAACAAACGCGCATGGCTGATCCGGTTTTCGTGAACCGTCTGCACCAATTGTTCCTTCAATATTGCCTGTCCTACAATTTCTGAGAATAACATGAGGCTAAAAGTCTAAACTCATGGAGAAATAAAATACCTTGGGCAGTATCACCTTGTTTTCGATGCCCCATGCCCAGTCGAACCGCATGAAATAGCCAAGCAGTTGCGCACGCAGGCCGAACCCGTAGCCGTATACAATCGGATCGCGTCCGGTTTCGATGGTTACGATCACCGAACCTTCTCCGTTTGACGGGACAGTCTCGTAATCGTAGGCGCTGGTCTTTTTGAAGGGCGATTTGCCCGACCAGGCCGTACCCATGTCGAAGAAACCGACTAATTGCAAACTCGACCAGAAGTTGGACATCGGGTATTTTGAAAAATACTGTATAAACGGCCAGCGTATTTCCTGGTTCATCAATGCGAAATTGTTACCGTTGCGGATGTTCTGGATGAATCCGCGCATATCGGTGGCCAATGTCTGGTAAGCGTAATTTTCCTGGTGATCCACGCCTACGGTTGAGTCATACACCGGTTTGCTGCGGAAAAACGTGATCCAGTTGTCCACACTCCCCAAGTAATACAGTAAGCGGCTACGTCCGAACGAAGAACTTGTAGCAAACCGGCTTGCCCATATCAGGTTGCGGTGTATCACCTGGTAATGGCGGAAATCGGCGCCAATCACGTACAGATCGGAAGCTTCGTTCAACTGCCAGTACGTTTCGCCGAAAATCTTGTAACGCCATCCGCTGGGGATGTTGATACCGATTTTGCGGGTATTGTCGAAAATCGCTTCCAGCTTCAAACCCGCCCAATCGCGGTGATAGCCGGGCCTGGTACGTGAATAGTCATTATTACGGTCGGAGAGGTAAGCCGTACGGTCGTCACGGAACGAGCCGGTTGCTTTGATGGCGAATGTCTGCGTGAACGGCCAGCGAAGCGAATAAAACAACTCCTGTGTGATCGTTTTCAGGGGATAATAGATTGCGTCCTCATATGCGTAATTTTCATACGCTTGCCGGTGATAGATGATTTGGCGATCGAGCCGGTGTTTCAGGTTTTCGAAGCTTAGCAGGTACTCATTGCTTTCGAAATCGAGCCCGAACCGGACGCCGCCAATGATCTTGTAATTCTCGAAAAGATCGTTCGTACCCAGTTTGAACAACAGGTTAAACCCGGGGTTATAATACACCGCTCCACCCGTATAGGCTTGGTACGAAGCTTCCAGGAAACTGAAGTCGACTTGCGAAACCAGGTAATTCGGGTAAAAAGCCGTCTGGTAGATGCGTATCTTATTGCGTTCCGCCTTGATAGAATCGTTTTCCAACTGGAAATCGGTCAGTTCGAATTCGTTCCGGTAAAAATTCACCTTCTCAACTTCGAATACATACCGGTAGATGTTCACGCGATTCATATCAAATTTCACGGTATCGCCTTCGGGAGTCAGGATGTTGCCGTTTTCGAGAAGGATGGCGGGAATGGCGTTTTGTGCTGCAAGCGCTATACTGTCGGCAGTACGGTATTTACGCACTGATTCCCTGCGGAAATCGGTTACAGGGAGCGGCTCTGTTACGTTCTCATCCACAGGAGTGCGATATATGCTGTACCGTCCTTTTTTGCGGAACAGGTTCATGCTCCGGCTATCCTTCACATTGATATCGTGGTCGAGGATATTGCGCGAATAGGCGGTAACCGGCTTAGCATTGGCCATAAACCGGTAGTGGACAGTGGTGTCGATAAAACTGATGGCGCTGTCGAACGAGGTAACATAACGGTTCACCACGCCGCTCCGGTCGCTCAGGAATGTGTATTTATTGCGAGCCAATTCCACAGGATCGGTTTGGTTGACATACGGTTCGTCGGCAAGCGATGTCAGCTTTTTCGATTTCCCGGCATCATCGTATACATACAGGCTCATGCTGGGCGCCAGCTGACGGATGGTTGCCCCTTCGAAACGGATGGAGTCGTCCGACCGGTTGGACGAAAAGAGGATTTTCGAACCGTTGTCGATGAACCTGGGATTGAGGTCGTCGGCAATATCGTCGGTAATTTGTTCGTTGGTGCCCGAAGCCAGCGTGTGCACAAAGATATCCGAACGACCGAAGCGGTAGGCGGACATGACCAGCTTGCCGCCATCGGGCGAGAAATTCACATCAAAGATCTTTTCGAAATAAAGCAGGTTGCGGGTTCTATGCTCCCTGGCAGGGACATCGTAAAACGTCATCTTTACGCCGCCCTTTTCTTCATATATAAACAGGAGGATGTCGCCCGACGGATGCCATGCCAGCACAGGATACGAATAATCCTGTATCTGTTCCAGCTTTTGCTCGCGGCGGAAAATTCTTTTCTGTTTGCCTGTTTCCAGGTCGCGGAGCCAAATACGGTATTTCCCCATATCATTGGTGACGTATGCCATATAACGACCGTCGGGGCTTATTTTCAGCTTGTCGTACACGCGGTTTTTCTTCGGGCGTTTCAATTCGGAAGGCGTGTCGGGATATGGGTTCCCGTCTTCACCGGCATATAACTCGGTGTAGAATTTCAGCCATTCCTTGCTCAGGCCTTTCAGGTTGCTGCCCAACACTGCCAAAAAGCCGTTTTTCACGCTCTTGTTGACGCGCGTGATATATACAATGTTCGGGATCACAGCCGGACCGTATTCTTTCTCGATGAACCGCCAGAACGAGTGTCCGGCCCATACGGCATCGTCGCCGGTAAGACGGGTAAACCGGTTGTAGCGTCCGCTGGCAATGCCATCCTTGATGCGGTCGTCCATCTCCACGCTCCACGATTGGCCCACGTAAGCCATCAATCCCCTGTGAAACCATTCGGGGATGTTGATGGTGGCCGATGTAGCC
>JAISDP010000009.1 GCA_031264715.1 Bacteroidales bacterium | reverse complement strand
CACAGTCCCTTAATAAGCACCTCGCATTCTTCAGACTGAAAACCTTTGGGGACGCGATATGTGGGAATGTCCATATCTTCAAGACAGGTAACGGAATGACATTGCCTGCAGAAAAAATGGATATGATTTTCGGAATGTTCATGGTCCGAGTGATTGAGCGCATATTTGACGGTAATGTTGTCTACCGTAATGCGATGGATGATATTGGCATCCAGGAGTGTCTGTACGGTACGGTAAAATGTGATGCGGTCGTACAGGTCGCCCATTTCCGACTTGATTTCGCTTTCGGTCAACGAACCGCCCGTCTTTTGCAACAGATGGATCAACATGATGCGTTGGGCGGTTTTCTTCAACCCTTTACTTTTCAATATATCTACTACATTCATTTTCCGACAAAGATAAACGCTACAAAACTATCGAATTTATCGAAAATGACAAAATATTTTATTTGAATAAATGCAACAGTGTTTCATTATTAAAAATAATTCATATCTTTGCATTCGTTTTCGTGTAAGATATGGCAAAAGTAAAAAGGCATAAGATTTTGGTGATATGGCTGTTATCAGTCGTATTTATATTGCCGTTTGCCGTTACAACCGTCCATATTTACCATATTTACCACACAGCCGAACATTTGGAGCACAGTTGTTCCGATAGCCACGATTGCAGCGATTGTCCCATATGCCGGTTTATCCTGTCGTTTTTTACCGAAACGGCTGTGGTTGATGCCGGTTTCAAGGTGATTTCTTTTAGCTTCAAGCCGGTTATTTTTTTTCAAAACAAGCCCTTCCGGCAACTGCTTATTTCTTACGGACTTCGCGCACCGCCTTTGGCGTGAGACAAATACATCTTTTTCCGGACGAATAAGCTTTTGATTCGTTCGCCGGTCATTTATTCATCTCATCATATCAGTTATGCGTATCGGATATATTCCGGTTATGCTGATGTTTGTGTTTGTCTTGCCTGCATACGCGCAGGATCCCGATTCCCTGAAAGCGATCATGCTGGATGAGGTTATCGTGCGCGGGTCGTATGAAAAAACAGGCAACCTCAATTCTGCGCAACATATCGACGTTGCGGGAAAAACGTTTTTGCGCGAATATTTCACGGGCAATCTGACACAAACACTGGAGCATATTCCAGGCGTTCATTCTATGGACATCGGTTCGGGCTTTTCCAAACCTGTGATCCGGGGAATGGGATTCAACCGTATTTCGGTAACGGAAAACGGCATCAAACAGGAAGGACAGCAATGGGGAGCCGATCACGGCCTCGAAATAGACGCTTTCGGCGTGGAGCGCGTCAGTATCCGCAAAGGACCTGCTTCGCTGCTTTACGGGAGCGATGCGCTGGGCGGGGCTATTGAGATCACCCGGGTACCGCCGCCTTCCGGGAATCAGTTTTTCGGGGAAGCAGCCCTGTTGGGGAAAAGCGTCAATGGCGCTCTGGGCGGCTCGCTGATGCTTGGAGTCAGAAAAAATGCATGGCATGTGAAGCTGCGTTTTTCCGAACAGCATTTCGGCGATTATCGCATCCCTGCCGATACGGTAGTGTATTTGACACAACGTTTGCCTGTCGAAGGAAGACGGTTAAAAAATACCGCAGGCTTCGAGCGGAATTTGAGCTGGCATGCCGACTTCCGGAAGGGCCGCTATTATGCTGACCTTGCTGTGAGCAACGCCTGTCAAAAGATGGGATTCTTCGCCGGAGCGCATGGAATTCCCGATGCTGCCCGGGTGAAAGACGACGGCAATTCGCGGAATATCGAAATGCCGTACAGTACCGTCAACCACCTGAAGATAACTTCCCGCCAGCAATATATGTGGGAAAAATTCCTCGCTTATTGGGACGTCGGGTTTCAGAACAACCACCGCGAGGAATGGAGCCGCTTCCATACGCATTACGGCACACAGTTGCCGCCCGCAACCGATGCCGACAAGGAACTTGAATTTTCACTGAACACGTTCAGTTCTTCCATCAAGATGAAAACGTACCGTTTGGGGCGTTGGGAACACACTGCCGGATGGGACCTGCAGTACCAGCAAAACCGTATCGCGGGTTATTCCTTTCTGTTGCCGGAATACAATCGTTTTACATCGGGCTTGCTCTGGTTGAGCAGTTACCGTCCCTGTCCCGAACTTTCCGTTAGCGGCGGTATCCGTTACGATTACGGACAGTTGGATATTGCCGCTTACCGCGATGCTTACCTGGAAACGTACCTTCGCGGACAGGGTTACGACGATGATATGATGACTGCTTACCGGTGGCGGAGTTACCCTGTTGACCGTACGTTCGGCGACTTTTCCGGTTCGCTGGGGATGGTATGGAATCCGAACAGCATTCATTTGATCAAAATGAATGTCGGTCACAGTTTTCGCCTTCCCGGCGCCAACGAATTGGCCTCGAACGGGGTGCATCACGGTACGTTCCGGCACGAGCAGGGAAACGATTCGCTCGTGTCCGAAAAGGGCTGGCAGTTGGACGTATCCTATACCTGCGAATACAAAGGCATATATCTGTCGGTTACGCCTTTCGGTAACTGGTTCGGCAATTATATCTACCTGAAACCGACGGGCGAATGGTCTGTACTGCCACATGCAGGACAGATCTACCGCTACACGGGAGCCGGGGTTGTTTTTGCCGGAGCGGAAATAGAGTTTCGCATGAATTTCCTTCGTTGCCTGAACTACCGTTTCGCAGGCGAATATGTGTACAGTCGTAATTTGGACGAACACATTCCGCTTCCGTTTTCCCCGCCTGCATCCATGCGCCACGTCCTGACATGGAAGCACAAATATTTTCAGATATGGACGGAATGGCAAGCTGTCGCGCCGCAAAACAGGGTGTCGAAAAACGAGGACACAACGCCCGGAGCCAACTTGTGGAACATGGGGGCAACGATCAACATCCCCATGTGCGGAACCGATGTGGAACTTACCCTGTCGGCGCGAAACCTGCTGGATACAAAGTATTCCAATCACCTGAGTTTTTACCGGAAAGTAGAAATCCCCGAACCGGGACGAAACTTCCAATTATTCATTAAAGTACCATTTAAAAGTAAGTTAAAATGAAAACAAAGTTCAATTTTTATTATCTTGTTTGCCTGACGGCAATTTCTTTCGCTGCATTTTCATCATGTGATGACAGCGATACAACCAAACCCGTTATTAACCTGATTGAACCCGAAGAAGGCGATGTGCTGGAAATCGGCGACGAATATGGCGTTCATCTCGA
>JAISDP010000343.1 GCA_031264715.1 Bacteroidales bacterium | reverse complement strand
GCCAGGGCGCGCGAAGCGCTTGACCGGGACAATCTCACTCCGGAGGAGCAGAAATTCTACGACTATCTCCAGCATATACGCAGTGATAATTTGAGTTACTTTGCCTCGGCAAAAGCTGTAGGTGAAACCATCGGCAGGGAAAAAGGCCGGGCAGAGCGTGAAAGACTTGCGGCAGAACTCGAAAAGCGTGAAAGGGAACTCGAAAAGGAGCGCAAAGAACTCGAAAAGGAGCGTAAAGAACGTGAAGAACTCGAAAAGGAACAGGCTGCTCTTCTTGCAGAAATTACGCGATTAAAGCAAAATGGGAAATAATTTGTCCTGCTGTCCGTGTAGATTTTCTTTTCCCATACCGTGCGGCAGTCAGGGACGATTCGCTTAAACAGCTTTTATTTATATGGGTTAAAGATATGTCATACATCGAAATACAAACCACCCAGAATATTCGTTTGGAGTACGAAACGGCCAGTATCGGCGAACGCTTTGCCGCCGCGGTACTCGACAGGCTGATATTGTACTTCTGGCTGATGATCTGGTTTTTGCTGATCGGTACAAACCATATCGGCTTTTCGATATGGCTGACGATCATCATCTATGCGCCTTACCTGTTTTATTTCCTGCTGTGCGAACTGTTGCTCAACGGGCAAAGTCCGGGCAAACGGATCATGTCCGTTCGCGTGGCAAAGATCGACGGTACCGTACCTTCTTTCGGCGATTATTTCCTCCGGTGGGTTTTCCGCCTGGTAGATAATGCCGCCGTAGCGATTGTTTGCATGATGTTTACCATCAGATGCCAGCGCCTGGGCGACCTGGCGGCAAAAACCTGCGTGGTGCGCACCAAAAGCAGTACAAAATTAGTGAAGGTTCCGGAAGTGTCGCCCGATTACCTTGTAACATACGATACGGCTACACTGCTCAGCGACCGGGATGCGGCTTTAATCGCACAGATCATTTCCAACCCCGCAACCCTCCGTAATAAAGTCGGCCTGAAAAAATTAGCCAATAAGGTGAAAACAATTACCCGAACTTCGTCAAACGCGCATGACTATATGTACTTGAGAAGGATTCTGGAGGATTATCAATATTTATCGGGAAAGCTGCCGTAAATCATCTTTGGGGCCTGTCCGGCGCGCGTCAGTTTTGGCCCTGTCAGGCCTGGGTGTTAATGCCCCTTTATCCCCATGGTATTTCCGGCTCACGGACAATTTCGGAAGGCGTTTCGGCATGTTCCTTGATGATCCGGCCATTTTCGTCAACCAGAAGGTACCAGGGGATATTCATATACGTATCTTTCGCGTTTTTGTCGAATTTATGCCGTGGCCAAAATCGTTTGTGCCGTGGCTCCAATGTCCGGGCAGGCCTGTCGGGGATTACTTCATGAAGGGATAAAAAATGATAGCTTATAAGACATTGTATGGAATCAGGGAAATGAATTGCACTATCCATTCCGAATTTTTCGTTTTTGACGCCAAAATTCCTTATATTTGGCGCGAATTCCGGCAATCAAACATTAAAAATCAAAAATAACAAAGGGTGTTCGAACTCATTTCTGATTTTGTACCGAGTGGCGATCAGCCCGACGCCATCCTCCAACTTGTGAATGGGCTGAAATCAGGCACACAATACCAAACCCTGTTAGGCGTCACGGGATCGGGCAAGACCTTCACTGTTGCCAATGTGATCAAGGAACTGCAACGCCCGGCATTGATACTAAGCCATAACAAGACGCTGGCAGCACAGTTGTACGGCGAATTTAAGACGTTTTTCCCAAACAACGCCGTGGAATATTTCGTATCATACTACGATTATTATCAACCCGAAGCCTACATCCCGTCCACGGATACCTACATCGAAAAGGACCTTTCGATCAACGACGAGATCGAAAAGCTGCGGTTGAGCACTACTTCATCGTTGCTGTCGGGGCGTCGCGACGTGATTGTGGTATCGTCCGTATCGTGTCTCTATGGTATCGGCAATCCCACCGATTTCCATGAAAATACGATATACATCAAGCAGGGAATGACCATCAGCCGCAACAGGTTCCTGCACCAGCTAGTGTCAAGCCTTTATTTCAGGAGCGAGTGCGAATTTAAGCGCGGTACATTCCGTGTGAAAGGCGATACGGTGGATATTTACCTTGCCTACAGCGATGTGGCCTGCCGTGTAGTATTCTGGGGCGATGAAATCGAGGAGATCTACACCTTCGATCCTTTCAACAACCACGTGGAGGGCAAGTTCGAAGAAATGCGCATCTTCCCGGCTAACATTTTCGTTACAACCAAGGATCGGCAACAGTCGGCGTTCAACCATATACAGGACGACCTGGTGAAGCAGCTTGATTTCCTCAGCGCCAACGGTCGCCATCTGGAAGCCAAACGTCTTGAGGCGCGTGTGACTTACGATCTCGAGATGATGCACGAACTGGGGTACTGCTCGGGTATCGAAAACTATTCGCGTTATTTCGACAACCGGTCGCCGGGTATGCGCCCGTTCTGTTTGCTGGATTATTTTCCTGAAGATTTCATCACGGTGATTGACGAAAGCCATGTCACCATCCCGCAGATACACGCCATGTACGGCGGTGATCATTCGCGCAAGCTAAACCTGGTGGAATACGGGTTCCGCCTGCCTGCAGCCATCGACAACCGCCCATTGAGGTTTGAGGAGTTCGAAGCGCTGGTAGGGCAAACGATCTACGTGAGCGCCACGCCAGCCGACCACGAACTGGAAAAAAGCGAAGGGGTGATCATCGAACAGGTGATCCGTCCTACGGGACTCCTCGACCCGGTGATCGACGTGAGACCCAGCCTGACCCAGATCGACGACCTGATGGAGAACGTGCATCAATGCGTGGAACGTAAAGAACGTGTACTGGTGACGACGCTCACCAAGCGCATGGCCGAGGAGTTGACCAGATTCTTAGCCGGGACAAACATCCGTTGCCGCTATATCCATTCGGATGTGGATACCCTGAAACGTGTGGAGATTATGGAAGACTTGCGTGCCGGACGTTTCGACGTGCTGATAGGCGTCAACCTGCTGCGCGAAGGACTGGACTTACCCGAAGTATCGCTTGTTGTCATCCTCGACGCTGATAAAGAGGGTTTCCTGCGTTCCGAGCGCTCGCTGACGCAGACTGCAGGACGCGCCGCCCGTAACATCAATGGCCGGGTGATCATGTATTCCGACAAGATCACCGAAAGCATGCAGCGCGCCATTGACGAAACGAATCGCCGGCGGGCAAAACAACTGGAATACAACGAAAAGAACGGTATCACCCCCAGGCAGATCGTCAAGGCGCTGGGCTCGATCATGGGCAACCCCCTTTCCGAAAGCAGGAAACAATCACGGGCGTATGTCGAATCGGGCAACGTGAACATAGCGGCTGAACCGGTGGTGAAGTATATGACCCGTGATGCCCTCGAAAAAACCATAGCACGAACCAAGCGCGACATGCAAAAGGCTGCCAGGGACCTCGATTTCATGGAAGCAGCACGCCTGCGCGACGAGATGTATGCATTGGAAAAACTGCTGCAGGAAAAGGAGATTTGATGTTTTCCGCATTGATTCTATTGATATGCCCTGGCGGGCAACAGCCGTGCAGACTTGCAGGAAGCAGGAAAATGTCTTTCCCCACCGTTGAGCGGCAATCTGGCGATGCAATATCCGGTTTATTTTTTGCCTGTCGCTAACCCTGTATTGTATTTTTGTACTTTTGTTCTTTTGAAAATTATTCCGCCAAACGTACTATCTAATAAATCTTATTTCATCAGAATATATGAAAGTATCCCTGTCGTTTACTTCGCTCATTCTTATTTCGGGAGTGACGTCGTCCGGATTGTTGGCCCAGAAAAGCCCCAAAAAAGTATCAACCAACAACCCGGGAAGGCCGAACATCCTGTTTTGCATTGCCGATGATGCATCGTATCCGCACTTTGGCGCGAACGGTTGCCGTTGGGTCAATACTCCCGGATTTGATCGGGTTGCACGCGAAGGTATCCTCTTTGCAAATTGCTACACGCCCAATGCTAAATCGGCGCCATCGAGGGCGTGCGTGCTCACCGGGCTTTATTCGTGGCAACTTCGTGAAGCAGGAAATCACATCTCGAATTTTCCTGCCGATATTAAAGTGGTAACTGAGACGCTGAAAGAAAACGGGTATGATGTGGCCTTTACCGGGAAAGGATGGGCGCCCGGAAGCGCCGTACACAGCGACGGAACCCCGCGCAGACTGACAGGCACGCCCTTCCAGAAGCAAAGAGCCAAACCGCCCGTTCCGCAAATCGGCACAACGGATTATGCCGCTAATTTCAAGGATTTCCTGGATCAAAACCAAGGCGGAGCGCCGTGGTTCTTTTGGGCCGGATTTACCGAGCCTCACAGGGCATACGGTTTTGGTTCCGGCGAAACTGAGGGCGGAAAAACCAGGGATATGATCGACAAGGTTCCGGTATTCTGGCCGGATAACGAAACCGTACGTACGGACATGCTGGACTACGCCTTCGAAATCGAGTACCTGGACAGGCACATAGTGATGATGCTTGATGAGTTGGAGAAAAGAGGAGCGCTTGATAATACGATTGTTATCATCACTTCGGACAACGGGATGCCTTTTCCACGGGGAAAAGCCAACGGTTACGAATTATCCGGCCACATGCCGCTGGCCATCATGTGGAAAAAAGGTATCGCAAATCCCGGCAGGAAAGTAACCGACTACATCAATTTTGTCGATTTTGCACCGACTTTCCTCGAGGTAAGCCGCATCAATCCTGTACAAAACGGGATGCAACAACCCGCAGGAAAAGGATTGTACGATATTTTCCGTAACGGGAAAAGCGGAACCGCCACTGATTATCGCAGTTTTACCCTGCTGGGAAGAGAGCGGCATGATTATGGGCGACCGGATAACCAGGGATATCCGATTCGAGCCATCATTTGCGACAGTCTGCTATATATTAACAATTTGAAACCATGGCTCTTTCCTGGCGGAAATCCCGAAACAGGCTACCTCGACTGCGACGGCTCGCCCGCCAAAACGGAAATACTGAACATGCGGCGCGAAGACCGGAATATGTGGTATTGGCAACTGTCGTTTGGAAAACGTCCGGAAGAAGAGTTGTACAATCTTGCCGTGGATAAGGACTGTATTCTGAACCTTGCTGAAAATCCGCAATATGCCCGGCAAAAGACGAAACTGCGGGAAGATCTCTTTACCATGCTCCGTCAGCAAGGCGATCCGCGCGTGTCAGGCAATGGTGATGTTTTTGATTGTTACCCGTTTCACCAGGACAAGGCCTGGAATTTTTGGGAACGGGTACAGTCGGGTGAAATAACAGAACCCTGGAAACAAACCACTTGGGTTAATCCGACAGATTACGATACCTTCAAAAAGCAATAAACTCTTTGGTCACAATTTATAATGAACATAATAGGAATTAAAACTTCGACCCGGTCATATATCATTTTTTTCCGTACATTTGTCACGCTTATTTCATGCCAAATTAACCATAAACATCACCATGTCAGGCGATAGTCCTATCAAAATTTTTGCAGGTTCCGGTTCGCTGGAACTTGCCGAGAAAATAGCCCGCAGCTACGGTTCCGAGTTGGGAAAGTGCTCCATACTCCGTTTCAGCGACGGCGAGTTTCAACCGGCTTATGAGGAATCCGTCAGAGGATCAACCGTTTTTATCATCCAATCGACCTTTCCTCCCACCGAGCATTTGTTTGAATTGTTATTGATGATCGATGCGGCAAAACGGGCTTCGGCATACAAAATCGTAGCCGTAATGCCTTATTTCGGTTTTGCGCGCCAGGATCGTAAAGACAGGCCCCGTTGCGCCATAGGAGCCAAAATGGTTGCCAACCTGCTGGTAGCAGCAGGAGTCGATCGTGTAATGACCATGGATCTGCATGCCGATCCGATACAGGGATTTTTCGATATTCCCGTCGATCACTTGTATGCATCGCCCATATTTGTGCCTTATCTGAAAAATTTGAACCTCGAAAACCTTGTTATTTCCGCCCCGGATGTGGGAGGCACCAAGCGTGCCAATGCCTATTCGCGTTTCCTGAATGCTGAAATGGCCATCTGTTACAAGTTGCGCAAGAAGGCGAACGAAATTAGCGAGATGAAAGTCATTGGCGATGTGGAAAACAAGGATGTGGTGATTGTGGACGATATGGTAGATACCGCCGGAACCATC
>JAISDP010000314.1 GCA_031264715.1 Bacteroidales bacterium | reverse complement strand
GCCCGCGACAGGGTACGTTCTATCGTTGACGAGAACTCGTTCCAGGAATACGATATGTTTGTGCAACATGATGCCCGTGATTTCGACATGGACAAAATTACCCTGCATGGCGACGGCGTAATTACCGGTACAGGAACCGTGAACAACCGTCCGGTCAGTATCTATGCGCAGGATTTTACGGTAGCAGGCGGTTCGCTAGGGTCGATGCATGCCCGTAAGATCACCAAGATCATGGATCATGCACTGAAAATGCGTATGCCGATCATCGGGATCAATGACTCGGGCGGAGCGCGCATCCAGGAAGGTGTTAATTCGTTGGCCGGATATGGCGACATATTCTTCCGCAACACCATCAATTCGGGCGTTATCCCGCAAATTTCCGTCATCCTTGGCCCTTGTGCCGGCGGCGCCGTGTATTCGCCCGCGCTGACGGACTTTGTTTTTGTCGTAGATAAGATATCGAAGATGTTCATCACAGGCCCCGAAGTCATTAAGACTGTGATCGGTGAAGAAATTTCGATGGAAGACCTCGGCGGCGCTCGCGTGCATAGTGAAATCACAGGGAACGCACATTTTTTTGCCAACAGCGAAGCCGAATGTTTCGAGCAGATCAAGAAACTGCTCAGCTTTATCCCGTGGAATAATTCGGAAAAGGCTCCGCGCCAAAAACCGAAAGATCCGAAGTACAAATACAAAATCGACAAAATTGTACCGTCCGATCCCAAGCAACCTTACGATGTACGCGATGTGATCCGTGCAGTAGTTGACGATTCCGACTTCTTCGAAGTTCAGGAATTGTGGGCGACCAACGCAGTGATCGGTTTCGGCCGCATCAACGGCGAAACGGCGGGCTTCGTTGCCAACCAACCGCTGTGTCTTGCCGGCGTGTTAGACGTGGATTCGTCCGACAAGATCGCCCGCTTCATCCGCTATTGTGATGCTTTCGACATCCCGCTGGTTACCTTCGTCGACCTGCCCGGATACCTGCCCGGTATCGACCAGGAACATGCCGGCGTGATCCGTCACGGAGCGAAAATATTGTATGCATACAGTGAAGCCACTGTACCGAAAATTTCGGTAATCCTTCGCAAAGCATACGGCGGCGGATACATTGCGATGAATTCGCGCCACCTTCGCGCAGACTACGTATTTGCATGGCCGGCTGCCGAAATTGCTGTGATGGGACCAGAAGGCGCCGCCAACATCATTTTCCGCAAGGAAATTATGGCTGCCGAAGATCCCGAAAAGATGCGGAAACAGAAGGTGGACGAATACAGGGAAAAGTTTGCCAACCCGTATGTAGCCGCTTCCAAAGGCTATATCGACTCAGTGATCGAACCCATCGAAACTCGCCAGTTGTTAGTGCACGCTTTGAGTGTGTCGGTGAATAAGGATCAGCATATCCCGAAGAAAAAACACGGGATACCTCCATTTTAATTGATGATTGGATAATAAAGTCAATATCAAATAAATAGAGTCAATACTGACCGACAAAAATATTAACCTGTAAAAGAGGCAACCCTTTTTGAGATTGCCTGTAGGGTTGTAAATTTGCTGTTGCAAGACAAAAATTTACAACTTATGGGCAAATAGTGTAAAAAAATAGTCGGACCGGTAGATTTGAAATAAAATAATTAAAATATGACAGAAAAAAGCAATAAGGTTCAACTCGAAACCCTTTTGGTAGACGAAACGCCATACGCGACAGAGTTAACCACCAAATACAAGAACCGGAAAACATGGTCGCCGCCCGATAACCGGAAAGTGACGGCGTTTCTTCCCGGAACCGTCACACATGTGCTGGTAAAGGAAGGCGACCTGGTAAAGGAAGGCCAAACTGTAGTGAAGTTTGAGGCCATGAAAATGGTTAATAACGTACAGACTTTGGTTGCCGGAAAGGTGAAAGACGTTTATGTGAAAGTGGGCGACAGGTTTCCCAAAGGATTTGTATTGGTGGAGCTTGAATAGTAACACCAAAAGCAATACTTTGAAAAACGCCGGTATTTTTGGCAAGTACCGGCGTTTTTTTGATTTAGTTCATTTTCCGATTATTCGATACATTCATAATAATCTAACAATAAGCGATATACAAAATGTTTTGTTTTTTTCAGTAATTTCTTCAAAAAAATTATCAAAACCTATTGTGAATAAAAAAAAACTGCATACCTTTGCGGACTCGTTTTTGAAAGCTTTTCATCGACGACATGAGCAGCGCCGATGTAGCTCAGTTGGCCAGAGCAGCTGATTTGTAATCAGCTGGTCGGGGGTTCGAATCCCTCCATCGGCTCAAAAACATTTTTGATTTTTGATTGATAATTTTCAATTGAAAATCAGTAAATAAAAGTTCTTTACTTATTGTATCGGTTTTTTGAAATCAGTAGCAAATTTTGATGATGAATTAATCATCAATCAAAATTGAAAAATTAGCAGAGCGTTCTCACGGGCGTTAGCGAGTAATCAAAAATAATCCGGGGAGATTCCAGAGCGGCCAAATGGGGCAGACTGTAAATCTGTTGTCTTACGACTTCGGAGGTTCGAATCCTCCTCTCCCCACAGCGATTTCAAAAAACGCATTACAAGCGGGAGTAGCTCAGTTGGTAGAGCATGACCCTTCCAAGGTCAGGGTCGCGGGTTCGAGTCTCGTCTCCCGCTCTGTTTCACTGCCGATGTAGCTCAGAGGTAGAGCACTTCCTTGGTAAGGAAGGGGTCATGGGTTCAATTCCCATCATTGGCTCTTAGGCAGGAGTGTTGTATTGTAGTAAATTTTTTGTAAAATACGAATATCATCTTTAAAACCTATTTTTAATTCATTGTAATCATGGCAAAAGAAAAATTTGACAGGTCCAAGCCGCATGTGAATATTGGAACCATCGGTCACGTTGACCACGGTAAGACTACTCTTACCGCCGCAATCACTACTGTTTTAGCTTCAAAAGGGCTATCTGAAGTACGTTCTTTCGACTCAATCGACAATGCCCCCGAAGAAAAGGAAAGGGGGATCACCATCAATACGGCGCACGTTGAATATCAGACCGCGGCGCGGCATTATGCACACGTTGACTGTCCTGGTCACGCCGACTATGTGAAGAACATGGTTACCGGCGCTGCCCAGATGGACGGCGCTATCATCGTGGTTGCCGCTAACGACGGCCCGATGCCTCAAACCCGTGAGCACATCCTGCTGGCTCGCCAGGTAAACGTTCCGAAAATCGTTGTTTTCATGAACAAAGTCGACCTGGTTGACGACGAAGAAATGCTTGACCTGGTTGAAATGGAAATGCGCGAACTGTTGAGTTTCTACGATTATGACGGCGACAATGTACCCATTATTCGTGGTTCTGCTCTTGGCGGTTTGAACAACGAACCCCAGTGGGTTGACAAAATCATGGAATTGATGGACGCTGTTGACAGCTATATTCCGATTCCTCCGCGCGAAAACGAAAAACCGTTCCTGATGCCTGTTGAAGACGTGTTCTCGATTACCGGTCGTGGTACTGTTGCCACAGGTCGTATCGAAACCGGCATTGTGAACACCGGCGAGGAAGTGGAAATCGTTGGTTTGGGAGCCGAAAAACTGAAATCGGTTGTAACGGGCGTTGAAATGTTCCGCAAGATACTCGATCGTGGTGAAGCCGGTGACAACGTAGGTCTGTTGCTCCGCGGCATCGACAAAAAGGAAATCAAACGCGGCCAGGTTATTGCCAAACCGGGTTCGATCACTCCGCATACCAAATTCAAAGCAGAAGTTTACGTGTTGAAGAAAGAAGAAGGTGGTCGCCACACTCCTTTCCACAACAAATATCGTCCGCAATTCTACCTCCGTACCCTCGACATAACAGGTGAAATCACCCTGCCCGAAGGTCGCGAAATGGTAATGCCCGGCGATAACGTAACCATCACCGTTGAACTGATCTATCCTGTAGCGATCAACCAGGGTCTTCGTTTCGCTATTCGCGAAGGCGGCCGTACGGTTGGCGCAGGACAGGTTATTGAAATCATTGAATAATCATATATTCAATAATTTCAGAATTCAAACATTCAAGGTTGCGCAGTCGCAAGGAATGCATCGCGCAACCTTGAATTGTCTTTAAAGACTCAAAAATCCAACAGGATGTTGCAGAAAGGATTTTTGAAACCACGAGAAAAAGGAAGTTCCCGAATAATAAAAATAAGCAGGGTATTTCTTTTTGCAGGAATTATTATCGTTTTTTTTGCATTGGGTGCGGCGGTAATTAGCTCGGGAGAACCCCTCAGGCTTGCTCAATATGCGAGTGCGTGGTTTCCTATGATGATTGTTGGGTTTTGCCTGGTATTCATCAGCATCTGGATGAATTTTTTCGCGCAAAACCGTCGTCGTTGAATCTGGATTTTTGGAGTTTGAGTCAGGAATAAAATATAGGAGTGTAGTTCAAGGGCAGAATAGCGGTCTCCAAAACCGTTGATGGGAGTTCGAATCTCTCCACTCCTGCTAAAAGACGTCAGAAAAATGAGTAATAAAGTAACCAATTACCTGCAAGACACTTACAATGAGCTGGTATACAAGGTAAGCTGGCCATCATGGGCCGACCTCCAAAGCAGTTCGATTGTGGTAATGATAGCATCGTTGATTATCGCCCTTGTCGTTTTCGCTATGGACATCAGTTTCCAAAATTTGTTCCAATTCCTTTACAAGATTTTCTAATCGCCTGCCAGACAGATACAAGATGAGTGAATCAGCAAAAAAATGGTATGTTTTACGAACCGTCGGGGGTAAGGAAAAGAAAGCCAAGGAATACATCGAAAGTGAAGTAGCCGCAATGGGCTGGAACGACTATGTGTCTCAGGTACTCATCCCTACCGAAAAGGTATACCAAATCAAGAGCGGGAAGAAAGTAAGCAAGGAGCGTACGTTCTTTCCCGGTTACATTATGATCGAAGCCGAGTTGCAGGGCGAAATGATACACATGCTGCGCAATGTATCAGGAGTGTCGGGATTTCTGGAGGAAGAACGCGTAGTAGACGGCGTGCGCAAGAAGGTTCCCGTGCCCCTGCGCCAGTCCGAAGTGAACCGAATACTGGGCAAGGTGGACGAATTGGCCGCCAGCGACGAAGAACTCGAAGTTGCATTTTATGCAGGTGAAGCCGTAAAGGTTATTGACGGACCTTTCAACAGCTTCTCGGGAATTATTGAAGAGGTAAACAACGAGCAAAAGAAACTCAAGGTTATGGTGAAGATCTTTGGTCGTCAAACACCCCTCGAACTGAACTTTACGCAGGTCGAGAAAATTTAGAATGTTACGCACCTTTAAAATAGGACAAGCGAATAAAGCTTCCATAATAATTTGTTTGTTCCACTAAATCATAATAATAAACGAAATGGCAAAAGAAGTTGCTGCATTAATTAAATTGCAGATTAAGGGCGGAGCTGCCAATCCATCACCTCCGGTAGGGCCTGCATTAGGTTCGAAAGGTGTGAATATTATGGATTTTTGCAAACAGTTCAATGCCCGTACGCAAACGATGGCAGGTAAGGTGATCCCTGTAGTGATTACGGTTTATGCCGACAAATCATTCGATTTCATCACCAAGACGCCTCCCGTAGCTGTTCAACTCGTAGAAGCCTCAAAAGTAAAATCAGGTTCCGCCGAACCCAATCGTAAAAAAGTTGGCTCGGTAACATGGGACATGGTTGAAGCTATTGCCAAGGATAAAATGCAGGATTTGAATGCATTTACCCTTGAAAAGGCGATGAGTATGGTTGCAGGAACTGCCAGAAGTATGGGAATCACTGTAACAGGCGAAGCCCCGTTCACCAAATAATTTAAAGTTGACAGAAAAAATGGCAAGACTTACAAAGAACAGGAAGTCAGTTTTAGAAAAGGTTGACCCTGCCAAGACATACCCACTGTCTGAGGCTGCCGCATTATTGAAAGACATCACCACAACGAAGTTCGACTCGTCGGTGGATATCGACGTCCGCCTGGGCGTTGACCCCCGTAAATCGAACCAGATGGTGCGTGGCGTCGTATCGTTGCCCCACGGCACCGGTAAGGAAGTTCGCGTATTGGTACTCTGCACCCCCGACAAGGAAGCCGAAGCTAAAGAAGCCGGCGCCGACCACGTGGGTCTGGATGAATATGTCGAAAAAATCAAAGGCGGCTGGACAGATGTCGATGTCATTATCACCATGCCTTCCGTAATGGGCAAAATCGGCGCGCTGGGACGTATCCTCGGCCCTCGCGGTCTGATGCCCAACCCCAAGAGCGGCACCGTGACCATGGAAATAGGCAAGGCTGTGACCGAAGTAAAACAGGGTAAAATCGATTTCAAGGTCGACAAGTTTGGTATCGTACATACGTCAATTGGTAAAGTATCTTTTACACCCGACAAGATTGTTGACAATGCAAAGGAATTCCTTGACATGATCAACAAGCTGAAACCGTCGGCTGCCAAGGGCACTTATGTGAAGAGTATTTACCTTTCTACCACTATGAGCCCCGGCTTGAAAGTGGATACCAAATCAATAGAAGAGTAAGCTGTTAAACCAAAACCATACGAAAAGTAATCATGCGTAAAGAAGAAAAAGGACAGATTATTGATAGCCTGGTAGAAGAGATTAACAGTTATCCTCACATGTACATTACAGACACATCGGGTCTGAATGCATCTCATACCAGCGCGTTGCGCCGTCTGTGCTTCGAAAAAGGCATCAAATTGGTAGTTGCCAAAAACACCCTTTTGAAGAAAGCCCTCGAACGTGCAAACGGTGATTATGACGACCTTTATGTGTCGTTAAAAACTCCCACTGCTGTGATGTTCTCAACCGAGGGCAGCACACCCGCCAAGCTCATTAAGGAATTCCGCAAGAAAAACAACCTCGAACGTCCCGCACTCAAAGCCGCTTACGTGGAAGAGTCGGTATACATAGGTGCGGAAATGCTTAATACATTGGTAGCTATCAAGACGAAGAACGAACTCATCGGCGACGTTATTGCTTTGCTGCAATCGCCTGCTAAGAACGTTATTTCGGCGCTTCAATCCGGTAAACATCTCCTGGCCGGTTTGGTGAAAACATTATCGGAGAAAGAATAACAAAGTAAATTCAAATTGATTAA
>JAISDP010000297.1 GCA_031264715.1 Bacteroidales bacterium | reverse complement strand
TTATTATGCGTATCGTATTCATGGGGACGCCCGAATTTGCAGTAGCTTCACTGGAGGCGCTGATTGAATCGGGTAATGAAGTAGCGGCAGTGATTACCTCGCCCGACAAACCGGCAGGCCGGGGACAAAAAATGCAGGAATCTGCCGTAAAGCAATGCGCTGTTCGCCATGGTTTGCCCGTATTGCAGCCCGAAAAACTGAAAGACCCTGCTTTCCTGGAAGCGTTGCGCAGTCTGCGCGCCGAATTATTCGTGGTCGTCGCTTTCCGGATGCTTCCCGAGGAAGTTTGGAAAATGCCGCCATCGGGAACCATTAACCTGCATGCGTCGTTGCTGCCGCAGTATCGTGGCGCCGCTCCCATCAACTGGGCGGTCATCAACGGGGAAACACGCAGCGGAACCACCGTATTCTTCATCAACCGGGAGATCGACAAAGGGAATATAATCTCGTACCGCGAAGAAGCCATCCATCCGGACGACAACGCCGGGACGCTTCACGACCGCCTGATGCTTAGCGGGGCCGCACATTTAGCAGAAGCCGTATCAGCCATCGCTTCCGGCAATTACAAAACTTTGCCGCAGGATAACGCCCTGCAAAGCCAACCGTTAAAAAGCGCGCCCAAAATATTCAGGGAAACCTGCAAGATCGATTGGAACAGCGATGTGGTGCAGCTACACAACCTTGTACGCGGGCTTTCGCCATATCCGGCCGCGTGGACAACGCTCGCAAGTCCCAAAGGCGACCGCTTGACGCTCAAAATATACGAAACCGCGGTGCAACCGGACAGTGCATCGCCAGCCCCGGGAACCATCGACTCGGACAACAAAACATACCTGCGGGTGGCCACTAATGGCGGCTGGCTCGAAATTCGCAGCCTCCAGTTAGAAGGGAAAAAGCGGATGGAAATTCCGGATTTTCTGCGGGGAGTCAATCAATTGAATATTATTTACTAACGTTCATGAGACCGCTTCGCTAAATTGTTGATTGAACATTGAATATCTGCGCAAAGAGTAGAAATTCGATGTTTGATATTTCATATTCAATAAAATGCTTACCTGCTTTATCCATTCCGACGGGGTTTTGTCCCAGCAAACACTTAACAGGTGGCTTTCCATGCCATACGTTTCGTTTGTTTTTGTCGACCGGGCGCATCATCGTCTTGATGGCGCACAAATATTGAACTCGCACGACTGGCGCTCATCCGGGTGTATTCACGAAATGGCGCTGCATTGCCAAACCGAATACCTGCTGCTTTGCGACCTTACCGATGAGATCGATATAGACGGCCTTTCACTGAAACGGATGCTGGAAATAGCAGCACAAACCGGGGCAGACTGGGTGTATTCCGATTATTTCAGCGAGTCGGGCGGCGAACTCCTCCCTCATCCTGTCATCGATTATCAGGAGGGCAGTCTGCGCGACGGGTTCGACTTCGGACGGCTGATTCTGGTACGTACCGTAGCTTTCCGTGCAGCCGCCAGCCGTGTAAGCGGCGATTACCGATACGCGGCGCTCTATAGCCTGCGTTTAAATATTTCACAAAAGGGTCGTTTGTTTCGCATCAACGAATATCTGTACACATGCCGTGAAAGCGCAACCGAACCCGCCGAACAGTCCATGTTCCGGTATGTCGATCCGGCTAACCGTGAAGTACAGGCGGAGATGGAGGAAGCCTGCACGCAATACCTCAAGGATATTGATGCGTGGCTTCCGCCCGTCAGCCTGCAAACGGTCGACCTCCGCGAAAAAAGCTTCCCGTTTGAGGCTACAGTGATCATTCCCGTCCGCAACAGGGTGAAAACAACCGGCGACGCCATTGATTCGGCGCTGGGTCAAGTGACGGAGTTTCCTTTCAATATTATTGTGGTGGACAACCATTCCACCGACGGTACTACCGACCTGATTGCCCAAAAGACGGCCATGCATCCCGACCTGATCCATCATGTCCCCAAGCGCACCGACCTTGGTATTGGCGGATGTTGGAATGAGGCTATCCATCATGATCTTTGCGGACGCTTTGCCGTGCAGTTGGATAGCGACGATCTGTACGCCGGGTCCGACGCTCTGCAGAAAATCGCAGACTGTTTCTATGAAAATGAGGCGGCCATGGTGATTGGCTCATATCGCATGGTTGATTTTGACTTGAACGGGATTCCTCCCGGAATTATCGACCACCGCGAATGGACGCGTGACAACGGATGCAACAATGCACTGCGTGTAAACGGTTTCGGCGCGCCAAGGGCTTTCTACACGCCGGTCGTCCGTAACCTGTGCTTCCCGAACGTCAGTTATGGAGAGGATTATGCCGTAGCGTTGGCTATTTCGCGTTATTACCACATTGGACGCATCTATGAACCTGTTTATCTTTGTCGTCGCTGGAGCGGAAATTCGGATGCTTCATTATCCGTTATCCGACAAAATGCACATGATACCTACAAGGATCGGATCAGGACCATTGAGTTGCTGGCACGAAAACAACTGATTGATCATTGAATTTTGTCGTGTGCAACCCTCACCCGTTTCCCATGTTTAATTCCAGCAATGAACTGTCCCCGTAGCTCAGGAAACGAAAATCATGCTCCAGTGCATATTGATAAATTTCCTTCCAGTGTTCACCCACAAAAGCGCCAACAAGTAACAGTAAAGTGCTTTTCGGCTGATGAAAATTGGTGATCAATCTTTTACAAATTCTGAATGTATATCCTGGGACAATCATTATCTTCGTAGAAGCGTAAAGTGTATTTTGTTTGTTTGATTCAAGTATTTCACAAACTTTTGATAAGGACTGGACAACGGGTACATCCTGGGGGAGCGTATAAGCTTCCCATTGTTCCAAATGGAAGGTTTTTATTTGTTCATTTTCTTCTTGTAACATTTTGACGCCAAGCCAATAAGTACTTTCTATCGCTCTTAACGAAGTCGTCCCAATTGCTGTTAAATCACCGTTATTCGCAATCATATTTCGGAGGACATCCGGGTTGATGGAAAAAAATTCGACATGCATCTCATGTTGACCTGCATTGCTTTGTTGAACAGGTCGGAAGGTTCCGGCGCCGATATGTAAAGTTATTTCATTTAGCTTTACGCCCTTATCTGCTAATTGTTGCAGCACTTGTGGTGTGAAGTGCAAACCGGCAGTAGGCGCGGCAACCGAACCTTTGTGTTTCGAATAGAGCGTTTGGTAGCGTGTTTCGTCGATTTCTTCCGTTTTGCGGTTCAGGTAGGGTGGGATAGGGGTACACCCGCAAGCATCCAGCAGCGAACCAAAATCCATCCCGTTATCCCAGGTAAAACGAATCAGTTGGCACTGGCCGGTACTCCCGATCTGTTCGGCTTGCAGTTCGGTTTCCGTTCCGCCGTTACCGGTTACGCGTTTTTTTAACACACCGGACTTCCATTTTTTCAAATTGCCTACCATGCACTTCCATTGACATGTGTATTTCTGGACAAAAGACAGTTGATAGTCATGCGGCTCGTATGGTTCGAGGCAGAAAATCTCGATCCGTGCGCCGGTTTCCTTTTCCATTTCGATCCGTGCGCGGATCACACGGGTGTTGTTGAACACCAGCATATCATTTTTGCCGATATAGTCGGGCAAATGCGAAAAAACATCAGTGGAAATCGACCTGTTACGATAGACAAGCAACTTGGACCGGTCACGTTCGGCCAACGGAAATTTGGCGATTCGCTCGTCGGGCAGATGATAGGTATAATCAGTAATACTCAGGCAGTTTGCCGGATGATGCATGAAGAATGAAGAATGAAGAATGAAGAGTGAAGAATGAAGAGTGAAGAATTACTTTTTTGTAATTAATTCTCTGGCTGCTACAGGATTGTCGGTAGTGATATAATCTACTTTGGCGTCGATCATTTCCTGCATATCCGCCTCTTTATTTACTGTCCACACATTTACCTTCATTTTGAGCTGATGGGCTTTCTCAATCCAGTCTTTATTCTTTTTCAAGACACTGAGGTTATAATCTATTCCCGATATTTTGAGCGCTTTCAATTCCTGCGGGGCAAGGTCGCCATTCAGGTAGGCTATTTCAGTTTTCGGGGTCAGCCGTACCAGTTCCTTGCATACGTTCAGGCTGAATGCAATATACTCCGTTTGTTTTTTCACTCCGGTTTTTTTTACCATTTCCACAACGGCCGCTGTTGCCCGGTCTTCTTTATCCTTGGTGTTATGAGATTTTATTTCGAGGATGAGTTTGGTTTTCTTGTCCTTCTTGCCCTCGAGGAGATATTCCTCCAGCAGGGGCAGTTTCTCGCCGTTTTTCAGCCGGATATCTTTCAGTTTTTCGTATGGCGTATCATCAATTCTCATCCCCTCGACAGTAGCATCATGGTTTACCACCAGTACGCCGTCGGATGTCATCCAAACATCAAATTCCGAACCATAAATGTGCAGTTCCCGGGCTTTTTGAAGCGAAGCAATCGAATTTTGCGCAGAACCCTCACAGTTCCAGTAGCCGCGGTGGGCAATTACCTTTGTTTGTGCCGACAAAACACTTATTGAGAAAGCGGCAAGCAATACTATACAGGTTATATTTCTAATTTTCATGATGATTGATAATGATTAATATTGTTATGAATCCTGCAAAATTAATGCTTGTTCATAACTTGTCCAAAATAATTTTCAGGCAATCATATGAATCCGTTCATCCTGCAAATCACGGTTCAGACTTCTATTTTCTGACGGTTGTAGTGATATTGGCCTGTGCAGCGGGCATAATCAGCATATCGTTGATGTTGACGTGCGCCGGCCGCGAAAGCGCGAACCAGATTGCTTCGGCCACATCGTCGGC
>JAISDP010000278.1 GCA_031264715.1 Bacteroidales bacterium | reverse complement strand
TCGTACGTGTCCTGTTTGTCGCGTGTTCCGTGCGGGTAGTGTTCGGCGCGGTTGAGCGTCGCCTGCCAATAGCCTGCGAGATCGTCTTTGTTAGCGCGCAGCTTTTGCCGCAGCAGATTGAGCGCCACTCCGCCGATGGCAATCACGCCCGACAGCAGAGGATTGGCTACTGCCAGCGCGGTTTCCACAGCGGCGTACAGGCCCTTGAAGGCTTCGCTGTCGAGAACCTTGTCGGCGTCGAGGGCGACATTGCGCACATCTTCGTCCGATTCGATCATCCACAGCCGCATATCAAGGCCGTCGGGAATACGGTCGGACGAGAAGATTACCAGCCCCGCATCGCCGAACAGCGGGGGCGGAACGTTTTCTACCGACATACTATCTCTGACGGGATTTTTACGTTGCATCACGATATGATTACGATTATTTTCAACTTTCAATTTTCAACTTTCCTATATGCTTCCCTGTATCGATCCTGTATGCTTCCTATATGCTTTCTATATGCTCTATTTCTATATGCTTTTCTATATGCTCCGTTTTTTTGTCCTGTCCGGACTTGCATACAGTCTTTTGAATTCAAAATTCATAATTCAAAATTATTCTCAGTAACATTCCCCGGCATATCGGAAGCGGAGACCACAATTTTACAGCCGGCCGGACTTTCGTTTTTTGCCGTAGCGGTGTATACCCAGAGGCCGGCGACACTGTTTACCGCATATCCCTCTTCAACCGCAACGCCGTCGGCATTGCCGATCCGCACATGCACCGACTTGACGGCGAAGTCGTCGGAGGCAATGATCCGGATTTCATCTCCTGCCGCGCCCGTATATCCCGACAGATCGACGCTGTCAATGTCCGGGGCGTTAAAATAGTCGGCAACAGCCACACTGTATGCCGTCATACCCCTGCGCTTTTTTGCTTCTCCCTCGTAGAGTTCTTTTGTGCCGGGGGTTCCGGCAGCAATTTTTGCATAGACGGTCGCTTGTTGAAACCGGCGTCTAAGTTCTACCTGTTTTTCCGAAGCCGTCTTCTTCTGTTCCGGAACTTTCGATACTACGGTTTTACCGTCCACCTGACGAAATATCAACAAATCGCCGATCTTCCCGCTCAATCCGTGGGTTACCACATTTCCTTTCTGCTTTGCCATGATTCTAAAATTTTAAAAATGAATATAATATGAGATACATAAAAATAAAAAGCCGCTATATCGTATGATACGATACAGCGGCTGTATAATATATTTGAAAAATGTTTGCTAAACCTCGCGCGCGCGCATACTATATATGTGATGTTAGTCTCTCTCTCTCTCTCTCTCTCTCTCTCTCTCTCTCTCTCTCTCTCTCTCTCTCTGCAAAGATCGTGCCATTCGGTGATTTACCGAACATTACACCGGAAATTCCGGACACTGTTTGCAACAAATTTTCGAAAGATTTCGACATTTTTAGAGGTGTTCTTTGATTTGAAAACGGGGACAAATATAAACGCTTTTTCGAACAAAACAAAAAAATAATTGTTGAAGGGGGTTAAGGGGAATATTTTTTTTGCGAATTTTTTTGGCGGGTTGACCCTGACAGGTCTGTCGACCCTGTTAGGTCGCGTACCGCGCGTATGGTTGCCGCCGACCTGTCAGGCCTGTCAGGCTGCATTGTAGAGACGCGATGCCTCGCGTCTTTGCTGACAGGGTCAAAGACCGCCATAGAAATCAATTCGTTATCCGGCAAGGGCCCGTAAGGATGACATGTCGCTATGACGTACATTCCGTTATACGTTATTTATTTCGTATATCTAAAGATGCCTTACCATAAACCGGACAAACCGGTTTTTTCATACTTTTGTTACTTTATTTGAAACAGCGGGCAGTTACTTCATGAAAATTATCAGCATCAAGTTCCAAAACCTTAACTCGTTAAAAGGGATACACAGCATTCGTTTCGATCATGCGCCTTTTGACGGGAGCAATCTTTTTGCCATTACCGGGCCTACCGGGGCGGGCAAGACAACCATACTGGATGCCATCACCCTGGCGCTGTATGGTCGTGTGCACCGTTATGCCAGGGATGCTTACGAAAGCATGACCCGCCATACCGGCGAATCGTACGCCGAAGTAGAATTTGAAACCTGTGATGTTATCTACAGGGCGAAATGGTCGATTAAGCGGAGTCGCGGTCAATCCGACGGAACATTGCAAACGCCCAAAATGGAGCTTTGTTACGCTTCGACAGGTGAAATAATTGCAGGGCATTCATTAAGCGCCGTTCAGCAAAGAATAGTGGAGATCTGCGGTTTGGATTACAACCAGTTCCTTCGCTCGGTGATGCTCTCACAGGGCGATTTCACCCGTTTCCTGAAAGCCGGCGAGAACGACCGGAGCGAATTGCTCGAAAAAATGACCGATACCGTCATTTATTCGCAAATCTCCATATTTATATACGGACAGTCGAAATCCAAACAAACTGAATTGCAGCAACAAATGGTCCGTTTAAATGATGTACGGCTGCTCGCCGACGAGGAACTGGATGCATACAACAGGCAGTTATGCGAATTGGACGACCGGGAAAAGATTCTGGTTGCCGAAAAAAATGAATGTAACGGACAATTGCAGTGGCTGGAAAAGATCATGACTCTGCAGAAAAAAAAGCAGGATTTACAGGCTGAATCGGATCAGTTTCAACTGCAATACGAAAGAAACAGACCATTATTTGAGCAACTGCAACGGTACAAAAGCGTGTCGACCTTTATACCTGCCCTGGCCGAACTTGATATGTACCTTAAAAGCACGGACAAAACAGAGCAGCAGGCTGTACGGCAGGAAGAAAAAATTCCGGCTTTGCGGGACGCATCCGATAAGGCTTCTGTACAATTGATGGAAGCCGAAAAAAGGTATGCCGAGGCTTTGAAATTTCAACAGGAGACAGAGCCCGGGATTATCGAAGCAGAGAAACAGGATACACTTATCAGCAGCAAAACGCAGCAGGCAGCGCATACTGGGAATATGTTGCAGGCGGCAACTGCGGCTTACCAACAGCTACAGGACAGTATCCGCGAAAAGGAGGACCGCAAGCAAACGCTGAGCGATGAGACGGAGCGGTTAACGGCATGGATCGCTGTGCATGGTCATGAAGCAGACCTGGAACAGACCGTTACCACATTTGCCTGCCGGTTGCAACAGTTGGAATCACTCATGGATCGCATACATAAAGCGGAAAAAGAACAGCAGCTTTGTAACCGGCAAATACAGGCGGAAACTGATCAATGCGCGACATTAACCCGCAAGGCGGAAGCCAACAGGCGTATTTTAACGGATTTGAACACACAAGCCGGCCAATTGGATGAATGTCATACCAAAGCGCTGGCCGGAAAAACATTAGAGGAATACGAGGCAGAGGCGTCATCGCTTCCGCAATTGATCAGCCTGTGCGAGCGTCAAGCGGAGCAGACTGCCAAAGCAGCACAGATTGAGGCTCTTGTCCGCGACCTGGAGAACCGGGAGAAGGAGGCTGAGGCGCAGACAGCACAAGAGACGGCGAATCTGTCGAAACATACTGAAACATACGATCAGGCCCGGGAATATCTGCAGGTGTTGCAGGAAAATGTGAAAATGCAGCTCCTGGTGCGCAAGTACGAGGAAGAACGGAAAGCATTACAACCCGGCAGCCCCTGCCCGTTGTGCGGCGCCACGCATCATCCCTTTGTGGAAGGCAACTGTTTGAATGAACACAGCGAGGCGGAACAAAAGCTGAACAAACAGCGGCTAAAAATGGAACTGCTTTCGCAACAGGTTAACAACAGCAAAATTGCTCTGCAAAACCTGCAAAATCAATTGGTATACCTTCGTGAACAACAGGACGGCCATATCCGGGAACAACAAAAAATTAAAGACGCTTTCAGCAATATCAACCTGCAATTGCCTGCACCGCTTGATATGGCAAAACCAGCGGTGATAGGGGCCGTCATCAATAAAAAGAAAAACAGGCAAGCAGAATTGTCGCAACTGTTAACGGCAGTACGCGGCTTCGAAAGAAAATTGCAGGATCTGAAAAACTCCGCCGGCACGCTCAACGAAGAAACGGCAAGACTGGAGGGCGAGCAAAACCGGGCAAAGTTAAAACTGGAACATGCCCAAATGTCATTATCCAAATTACAGGCGGAACTGGCAGAATCGGAAGCCGAACGTGGAAAGCTGGCAGCTGTGCTGACTGAAACGCTTGCGCCGCATCAGGTCGAATTTAAGCAGGACGAGGGCCGGGCGATCATATCGGATTTGCAGCAAAGGTTCGAATTATTCTGCAAAACACGCGATCAATTAGAAAAGCAAACCGCTAAGCTTGGCGAAATACGGATCGACCTGCATCATGCCGGTAAAAGCCTGGAGGAAAAGTCAGCATCGGTACAGCAATTAACCGGCGAAATGGCAGCAGTCCAAACCGAACTGAAACAACTGAAAGAACAACGTTTCGCTTGTTTTGGAGACAAGGATACCGGTACGGAACGCAAGCGATGTGCGCAAGCGGTTCAATCGTCGGCGGATATGTGCGAACAGTTGCGTAAAGAAGCCATCGACCGTAAACAGGAACTGGAGGTTGCACGGGAACGGCTATCGCAACTAAAAGTTGATTACTTGCAGATGCAGGAACACGGAGCCCAGCTGACAGAAACACTCGTGCAGAAAATACAGGCAGCAGGGATCGAGTCCATAGAGAAAGTGCGCCGGTACATGATGCCTGGCGATGAGGCTGACCGGATTGAGAGACTTTACCAGGAAATCCTGCAACAACAACGATATCTTGAACGTTCGACCAGGGAAACCGAAGATGCGCTCCTGACCGAAGCGAATAAGAACCTGACCGGAGAAACGCAGGGCGCATTGGCTGCCAGGATGGAAGTATTGGAACAGTCGGTGGCTGGGGTGCAGCAGGAAACCGGCCGTGTAAAGCAGATCATCGAAACCGAAAAGTGCAACAGGCAACTGCGCGGACAATTGGCGGGAGACATTAACCGGCTCAAGCAGGAAGCAGCGCGTTGGGAAAAGTTATCCAGGCTGGTAGGTTCAGCCGATGGGAAGAAATTTAGTCGGTTTGCCCAGGGGTTGACGCTCGAACGGCTCGTACAGTTAGCTAACCGGCATGTGGCAACCTTCACCGACCGATACCTTATCCGGAAAACGCCCAGGGAAGATTTGGGGCTCGATATTGTGGACAGGTATCAGGCAGATATTGTCCGTCCGGTTGCCAGTTTGTCCGGCGGCGAAAGTTTTTTGGTCAGCCTGGCGCTGGCATTAGGACTTTCGGAATTAGCCAGCCGGAAGACGCCGATCAATTCGCTGTTTATCGACGAAGGATTCGGGATGCTGGATGCCGATACCTTGGATGTAGCCATATCTGCACTCGAAAATCTGCAGGCAAACGGGAAAATCATCGGTATCATCTCGCATGTGGAAGCATTGAAAGAACGTATCGGAACGCAGATACAGGTTGTGAAACAACAGGGTGGATACGGCAATCTCCGGGTGTTGGCTCATGGACAAGTGTACCGGGAGGAGTGAAGAAAAAGAATATTCATTGATTTGGTCTAATGTTTTTAATTACGCGGCACGACATTAGTGGTTTTCTATTTTTTTCTATTTTTTCGTTTCTTTTTCTATTTCTTTTATTCTTTTTTTCAAGTCTTTTTGACTCAACTTTGTTGAAATAATAGCAACTCCATTAACGCCGCGTGTTCCATACAATTCTAATGCCTCTTTCGCATCTGTAATTGTAAATGTCTGAATGTCGTCGGGATTCAGATTCAACCGTGCAAAAACGTCTGCAGAAACTTCCAATCCGTCAATCAAAAATAATGGACTGGTACGATATGAAGATGAAGACGGACACATACAGTTAATGACGAAGTCTTGGCTGTCTGCTTTGGTAACAGTATCGGCAATTGAAATATTTTCCTGTGCAAAAGAAAATACGCCATTCAACTGTATCACTATATAGATAATAAAAAATTGTTTGTTCATGATTCCTAAAAATAAATTTAACTGCATCGTTTTTATCTAAACCCTTGGGCGGGGTTATATGGGGATTTTTATCGAATCCCCGTATTGATTTCGGCGTGTATCGTCTTTTAGTTATCGCGGCACTTCTATTTTCTGCAAGACCTGTTTGATAAGATCGTCAGGCGTCAATCCCTCCATTTCCTTGTCGGGCGAGAGCATGATGCGGTGACGCAGTACCGGGTAAGCCAGTTCCTGGATATCTTCGGGTGTGATGAAGTCGCGGCCAGCCATAGCAGCCCAAGCCTTGGCCCCATTGAGCAATGCTATGGACGCCCGCGGCGATGCGCCCAGGTAAAGGGCCGGATTGCCCCGTGTGGCAGTGACTATCCCGGCTATATATTGCAACAGTTCGGGCTTTACGTATACTCCCTGTATGGATGACCGTAAATCCCGGATCACTCCGGCATCGATTATTTTCGGGAGGTCAGGCGCCTGCGCGAACAAACCGCTGTTGTGCCGCTGCATGATCTCCACTTCTTGCGCCGCATCAGGATAATCGACCAGTATCTTGAACATGAACCGGTCTAACTGCGCTTCGGGCAGACGGTAAGTTCCTTCCTGGTCGATAAGATTCTGCGTGGCAACTACCATGAACGGGTAATCCATCGGATAGGTGACGCCATCGTAGGTGATTTGCCGCTCCTCCATCACTTCGAACAGCGAGGCTTGTGTCTTGGCCGGGGCGCGGTTGATCTCATCGGTGAGGATGATGTTGGCAAAGACCGGACCGCGGCGGAATTCGAACACACCCTTCGCCGGCAGGTAAACCGACGAACCGGTAACATCCGACGGCATCAGGTCGGGGGTGAACTGGATACGGCTGAATCGTGCATCGATAGTGCGTGCCAGAAGTTTTGCCGTGAGTGTTTTAGCTATACCCGGCACGCCCTCTATAAGCACATGGCCTTCGGACAATACCGCCACCAATAACAAATCGACCATTTGGCGCTGGCCAACAATCAAACTGCCGACAGCATCCCTGGCGGCTTGTATCCGCCCGTTCAACTGCGAGAAATCAATACGTGATTCAAACATACTTCAATTTATTTTAAATGAAACCAATTACTGATACCGGCCTCCATGTCCGCGTTTTCATGTTCGCATTTGCAGCCGGCATTCATGCTTTTCGCAACACTCCGTTACTTCATGCTCCACTCGGCCCCGTCCTTGCGGTCTTTCACTTCGATACCCAGGTCGGCAAGCATGTTGCGTATCTTGTCCGACGTGGTAAAATCCCTGTTGTCCTTGGCTTGCTGGCGTATCTCGAGGATATGGTTTATCAGGCCATCCACCAGTTCCATCCGGTTCCGGTTCTGTTCGTCCTTCAATCCGAGAATATCGAATACAAAGTTGTGGTAGGTTCGCTTCAGTTGTTCGAGGTCTGCTTTCGAAAGCGTTTCCTTGCCGTCGCGCACCAGGTTGATGATGCGCAACCCGTCGAACAGGTGTGCGATGACCATCGGGCTGTTGAGGTCGTCGTTCATTGCCTGATAGCATTTCTGCCTGATCTCGTCCGGGGCGACCGTACTTTTCTCAGCCGGCATCAGCTTATCCAGCGTTTGGATACCGGCCATCAGCCGTTGCAGGCCTTTTTCGGAAGCCTGTAATGCTTCATTGCCGAAATCAACCGTGCTGCGGTAGTGCGCCTGCAGGATGAAAAACCGTACGGCCATCGGGCTGTATGCTTTTTCGAGTACCGGATGCGTGCCGGAAAAGAACTCATCCAACGTGATGAAGTTCCCCAGCGATTTGCCCATCTTCTGCCCGTTGATGGTGATCATATTGTTGTGCATCCAGCAGCGGACGGATTCATGTCCCAATGCGGCGGTCGATTGTGCAATTTCACATTCGTGGTGCGGGAAAAGCAGGTCCATGCCGCCGCCGTGTATGTCGAACGTATCGCCGAGATAGCGAGTGCTCATGGCTGTACATTCGAGGTGCCATCCGGGAAAACCGTCGCTCCACGGCGAAGGCCAGCGCATGATATGTTCAGGCGACGCCTTTTTCCACAGTGCGAAATCGAGTGGGAAACGTTTTTCGCTTTGCCCGTCGAGTTCACGGGTCTGCGTATCCAGGTCTTCGATCACGCGACCCGATAATTGCCCGTAAGGATATTTTTGAGCGTATTTTTCGAGGTCGAAATACACCGAGCCGTTGCTTTCGTATGCAAAACCGGCATCGATGATCTTCTGCACGATTTGTATTTGTTCGATGATATGTCCTGATGCACGCGGTTCGATGCTGGGCGGCAATACGTTGAGTTGCCCCATGTTGTGGTGGTAGCGGCCGGTAAAGTATTGCACCACTTCCATCGGTTCCAACTGTTCCAGCCGCGCTTTCCTGGCGATCTTATCCTCGCCGGCATCGGCATCGTTTTCCAGGTGGCCCACATCGGTAATGTTACGCACGTAACGCACTTTATACCCGATATGCGTCAGGTAGCGGAACAGCAAATCGAACGTAATAGCCGGGCGGGCATGTCCCAGGTGCGCATCGCCATATACTGTGGGGCCGCACACGTACAACCCCACATGCGGAGGATTGAGCGGCTCGAACTTTTCCTTGTTACGGGTTAAACTGTTGTGGATATATAAAGTCTGATCCATTTTTTATTAAATACAATATACAAAAATAAAAGGCATTGCGCTAATTGAAGGCATTAAAAAAGCCCATGCAACAGGGCGTCGATACGGTTGATGACAGTCCGCAGGTCCTCCGGCGCTTCGTCGAAATGGAGCGTATCCACATCAGCTACCAGCAATTTACCCAGTGCATACCGGTTGATCCAATTCTCGTAACGCTCATTGAGTTTACTGAGATAATCCAGCCTGATGCCGCTTTCGTAGGCTCGCCCTCTTTTCTGTATCTGCCTGACCAGCGTGGGTACCGATGCTCTGAGATAGATCAGCAGGTCGAGCGGCTGGATGAATGATGTCATTTTGTCGAATAACGAGCGGTAGGTGCTGTAATCGCGCATGCTCATCAGCCCCATCGAATGAAGGTTGGCAGCAAAAATATTTGCATCTTCGTATATCGTCCGATCCTGTATCACTGTCAACCCCGAATTCCGGATTTCCTGTATCTGCCCGAATCGTTCGTTCAGGAAATAGATTTGCAGATTGAACGACCAATGCTGCATGTCGCTATAAAAATCATCCAAATAAGGATTGTTGTCCGCATTTTCGTAATGCGCTTCCCAACCGTAATGCTTGGCCAGCAAACCGGTTAGGGTGGTTTTTCCCGAACCGATGTTTCCGGCGACGGCAATGTGCATAACTATAATTATTATTGAAAAAAGAATCAAAGATAATGCTTTTTCAGAAGAAACTGTTTTAAAATTCCCTCTCCGGGATTTGAATTGCACCCATTGTACCCAGACATTATAAATGGCTCTATAACGAATTGTATGGGTAAAAAGGAGAGATGGCAACGCCCTGCGAACCGGGGATGCCAACCGTCTTGTGATGCCGGACGGCATCCGATCGCAAGAGCGAAACATTCCGTGCGTATTTTGCCCGTCAGGGCATTCATAGCAATAGAATCAATGCGGACGACACTAACGAAATCTCCGTAGGAGATTCATCATGTGAAACCCCATACGGGGTTTTTATGTGGGTTCTAAATAATTTCTATATCTTTGCAGCAATAATATTCGCTTGACCTAACAGATAATGGATAAAAAAGTAATTGATTTAGAACAGGTAGTAGTAAAGTTTGCAGGCGACTCGGGAGACGGAATGCAACTGGCAGGGACTTTGTTTTCGGAAGCAGCAGCCAAAGCAGGCAACGATTTGGCCACTTTTCCCGATTACCCGGCCGAAATACGCGCCCCGCAAAATACAGTGGCTGGTGTTTCGGGATTCCAGGTACATATCGGCAAAAACAAGATACACACATCGGGCGACCATTTTGATGTGTTGATTGCCATGAATCCGGCATCACTCAAGGCAAACCTGAAGTTAGCCAAACGCGGGGCAACCATCGTGGTGAATGTGGACGCGTTCGACGACAATGCGTTGAAGAAAGCCGGGTATGAAAGTAATCCATTGGGAGATAATTCGCTGGAATCGTATCAGTTGATCAAAGCGCCTATCAGTACCATGACCCGCGAAGCATTGAGCGAAACCGAAGCCGATGCGAAAACCAGGGACAAGAGCCGTAACATGTTTGCGCTGGGTATTGTGTTGTACCTGTTCAACAAAGGTTTGGAGTCGACTTTTGCATATCTCGACGACAAGTTCAGAAAGAAACAGCAGATAGCAGCCTGTAATAAGCTGGTGCTCGAAGCCGGTTACAGCTACGCTTACAATACCGAAGCCGTCCGCTCAACCATACAGGTAGCTCCGGCCAAACTCGAAAAAGGCAAATACCGCAACGCCATCGGTAATGTACTGACAGCATGGGGATTTATGGCTGCTGCCGAACGTTCGGGGCGTCCGTTATTTCTCGGCTCGTATCCCATCACACCGGCCACCGATATATTAATAGAATTAGCCAAATACAAATCGTTGGGTGTAAAAACATTCCAGGCCGAAGACGAAATCGCAGGCATCTGTTCGGCCATCGGAGCAAGTTTTACAGGCTCACTGGCTATTACCACCACTTCGGGTCCCGGTTTCTCGCTGAAAAGCGAAGCAATAGGATTGGCTGTGATCACCGAATTGCCATTGGTGATTGTGAACGTGCAACGCAGCGGTCCGTCGACCGGGATGCCCACAAAGTCTGAACAAAGCGACCTTTACCAGGCATTGTTCGGACGCAACGGCGAATGTCCGTGCATTGTGCTGGCAGCCGCGTCGCCATCCGACTGTTTCTACATGGCCTACGAAGCGGCAAAACTCAGCCTGGAACACATGACGCCGGTAATCCTGCTCACCGACGGGTATATCGGTAATGGTTCGCAATTATTCAAATTGCCGGTGGTAAAGGATTTACCCGAAATTCATCCTCCGATTGCCCGCGCCAACGATACGGAATATAAACCCTATCGCCGAAACCCGGAAACACTGGCGCGACAATGGGCCTTACCCGGAACGCCGGGGTTGCTCCACCGTATAGGCGGCTTGGAAAAGACCGATGGAGCCGGTAATGTGTCGACTGATGGCCTCAACCACGAAAAAATGGTACACCTGCGCAATGAAAAAGTACAACGCGTGGCCAGATACCTTCCTCCCCAGGAAGTGGAAGGCGACCCTGAAGGCGATACATTGGTGGTCAGTTGGGGCGGAACATACGGGTTCGTTCATGCCGCCGTCAACCATGTACGCAGCCAAGGAGAGACCGTGGGGCATGTGAATTTCAAACATATCATGCCTTTGCCGCTCAACACGGGCGAAATCCTGGGCAAGTACAAAAAAATACTTGTATGCGAACTGAATGGCGGACAGTTCGTGAATTACCTGCGCATGACGCATCCGCAATATACTTACCGGCAGTACAACAAGGTGCAAGGGCAGCCATTCCTTGTAGAAGAGCTGGTAGATGCCATTATGTTTCATTGATGCCATCTGTGTTCTATGAATTGGGATTCGCTTCTTTCGGCTAAACGTTTCGGCAGCGCCAGTTCGGTGCCCGAAAATGAGATGATGGCGCGATCGCAATTTCAGCGCGATTACGATCGTATCATCTTCTCGTCGCCATTTCGCCGGTTGCAGAACAAAACACAGGTATTCCCCTTACCGGGAAGTATTTTCGTACACAACCGCCTGACTCATAGCCTCGAAGTGGCAAGTGTAGGGCGGTCGCTGGGTAATGTGCTGGCTGCGGAACTGGAGAAACGGGGAGAATTAGCCGGTTCCGACTTGTTTTCGATGCTCGGAGCTATCGTATCGGCTGCTTGCCTGGCTCACGACATGGGTAATCCGCCGTTCGGACATTCGGGCGAAAAAGCTATCTCGCGTTATTTCGCCGAAGGCAAGGGCACAGTAGTCAAGGATATGGTTTCGGCCAACGAATGGACAGACCTGACTCATTTCGAAGGCAATGCCAATGCACTCCGCGTGCTGACACACCAGTTCAACGGCAGGCGTAAAGGCGGGTTTGCCCTTACCTGCGCTATATTAGCCTCGTTGGTGAAGTACCCGTATGGTTCGGAAGCCGCTACCGGCAAAAAATACAAATACGGCTACTTTGTGTCGGAACGCGAAACATTCGGGGAAATCGCCCGCGAGCAAGGCATCATCCGCCTGTCGGACAATCCCGTACGTTACTGCCGGCATCCTTTGGCGTACCTCGTCGAAGCCGCCGACGACATCACCTACCAGGTGATGGACGTGGAAGACGCACACAAGCTGAACATCCTGTCGACCGCCGAGACCAAAGAGATACTGATGGCTTTTTGGGACAGCGGTTCGGACGAAAACCGGACATTCCACTCCAATACCCAAAAGATATTTGCAACCGTAACCGATCCCAACGAACAGATCTCGTACCTGCGGGCTGTGCTCATCAATAAGCTGGTAGGCGAATGTATTGCCGTATTTATGGCGCATTACGGCGAAATTATGAGCGGACGGTACGACTCATCGTTGATCGACTCAATGGAAGAGGCCCCGGCAACAGCCATGAATCATTGCCGCACAATGTCCGTCCGGCGGATATACAACCACCCGTCGGTTGTAGAAGTAGAACTGGCCGGCTACCGTATCCTGGGCGCTTTACTCGACGAGTTTATCGATGCGGTACTGAACCCGCAGCCGCATTACGCAAAAAAAATGCTCGCATTGTTGCCCGACCAGTTCCGTTGCTTCCCCGACTCATCCACCTGCACCCGGATACAATCGGTACTCGATTTTGTGTCAGGAATGACCGATTTATACGCATTGGAGCTTTACCGGAAAATACACGGGATACAGATCAGTTACCAGTAAGGAGCTAAAAGCGCCAAACGCTCCGACCGTCTTACACCTCCTGCACCTCTTTCATCCTTTTCTCCACATCTTCGAAGCATCCGTGGAAGGCTCCTTTGTACTCCAGTTTCATGGTAGCGGTAGTAGCGGCTATTTCGCCGGCATGTTGTACGCT
>JAISDP010000148.1 GCA_031264715.1 Bacteroidales bacterium | reverse complement strand
CAGGGCCGGAAAAAGCAAAAAAGAATGAACCCAAAAATACAACTGTTATCACTAATATGGTTAAATTTGCGGTTCAAAAAATAAATATCTTGAACCAAGAGCATATTCGATTCATACATCGACTGAAAGACGAACTGTCCGTGCCGCGGCGGATTGTAGCCACTACGCATCAGGGCCCCGACGGCGACGCAATAGGCTCGTCGCTGGCGCTGTATCACTTCCTGAAAAAGCAGGGACACGATGTGAGCGTGATTACGCCGAACGATTACCCCGAATTTTTGCAATGGCTGCCATCCAATGCGGATGTGGTGAACTACATGCGGCAGAAACCTTTGGCCGAAGCGCTTATCGAAAGGGCGGAATACATTTTTCATCTGGATTACAACCATCTCAAACGAAGCGCCGACATGGCCCGTTCACTCCATCAGAGTAAAGCCGTCCGGACGCTCGTCGACCATCATCTGAAACCGGAATTGCCCTCCAAATATATCTTCTCGGACATTGAGGTAAGCTCCACCTGCGAATTGCTGTTCCGCATCATGAAGCAATGGGACGCCGGCCTGATCGACCGCGACATTGCCACTTGCATCTATACGGGAATCATGACCGATACCGGGAGCTTCTGCTACCGGAGCGCCAGCGCGCAAACCTTTACGATTGCCGCCGAACTGATGGACTACGGTATCGACCGGACAGGGATATACGATCGAGTGTACGATAATTATTCGGAAAACCGCATGCGGCTAATGGGCTATTGCCTGAACGAAAAAATGGAGGTTTTCCCGCAATATCGCGCAGCGCTGATCAGCCTGAGCCTGGAAGAGCAGGAACGCTACCGTTTCGTAGCGGGCGATTCCGAAGGTTTCGTAAACCTGCCACTGTCTGTCAAAGGCATCCGGTTCACTGCTTTTTTCCTCGAAAAAGAAGATAAAGTGAAGATTTCGTTCCGCTCCAAAGGCAACTTCTCGGTCAACGACTTTTCGAGAAAGCATTTCGACGGCGGCGGACACCTGAATGCAGCCGGCGGCGATTCGAAAATCCCGTTGAATGAACTGATACAGCAATTCCGCGAATTATTACCCCTGTACGAAAAAGAATTGAACGATGAAATTTAAAGTTTCAGGTTTAACTGCGTTGAGGGCTTCGCCGTTCGGGTTTAACTTCGTTGAGGGCTTCGCTGTTCGGGTTTCGAGTTCAGTGAGAGTATCCATTACCCGTCACTCGTCGCTTGTTTCTCTCTTCATTTTCCTCTCTTCATTCTTCATTTTCTCCTGTCGCCGCTACAACACGCAGCAACCCGCACAGGACACAGCAGAGATTGAAAGCCGGAAACAAGAAGTATTGCTGCGGGTTAACCGGCAACTGGTGGAAGAAGATGCCGCGGAAATCAAAGCATTTGCGGAACGCAACGGCTGGAAGATGCAAACCACCGGGTCAGGCTTGTGGCACATGATCAGCAGGAGCGGACAAGGCGAAAAGGCCGCTGAAGGAAAGATCGCCACGCTGGAGTATACCGTATCGCTGTTAGACGGCACGGTTTGTTATTCGTCGGAACAGTCGGGGCCGAAAGTATTCCGGTTGGGACAGGGCGGCGTTGAACCCGGTCTGGAGGAAGGCGTTTTATTGATGCGGACGGGCGACAAAGCCCGACTGATCATGCCTCCGCACCTGGCGCACGGTCTCACAGGCGACGGTAATTGTATCCCCAAGCGGGCAATCATCCTGTATGATGTGGAATTAGTCAGTCTTAAATAGTTTAAAGTCCCAGGTTCAACGTTCAAAGTTGGCAAAACCCGTAACCTTGAATTTTGAACTTTGAATTTTGAATTTTGAACTTGAGTTTTGAATCATAAACTAAAATTATTGCCCATCGAGATAGCCACCTTTGCGTATATCTTTATTACGGCTATTTACCTTACGATTTTTATCGATAAACTGGAAACGCCTGTGGTGCATTTTGGCGTCCGCGTTGGTGTTACCGTATTGTTCCTTTTGCTGGCATGGATGCACAATACCGGTAAAAATCCCGTTATTGGATGTATCCGCTGTTTCCTGCCTTTCGCACTTTTAAGCTACTGGTATCCGGAAACCTGCTATTTTAATGATTTCATCTTCGATAATCTGGATCATCATTTTGTGAAAGCCGACCAGATACTGTTTGGCTGCCAGCCAAGCCTCGAATTCAGCAAACGCATGCCGTGGGCATGGTTCAGCGAACTGATGTATTTCGGTTACTTTTCCTATTATTTCATCTTTTTCGGGACGGCGCTCTGGTGTTATATCTGTCACAAAGAATTGTTTAACAGGGCTATATTTGTATTTACCTGTTCTTTCTACCTTTTTTATATGATGTTTGCGATCCTGCCTGTCATGGGACCGCAATTCTATTTTACGCCGCCGTCAGACGGGGTTCCCGATGGCTACATCTTCTGCAAACTCATGCGTTTCCTTCAAGCCACCGGCGAAAAACCTACAGGGGCTTTTCCCAGTTCGCATGTAGGCATTACATTTACCGTGGTGATTTTTGTGATACAGCATTGCCGTGTATTATTGAAATATGTTTTGCCCCTGTTCATCATCCTTGTACTGTCCACGGTCTACATCAAGGCGCATTATTTAGTGGATATCATTGGCGGATTTGCGGCAACGGCTGTCACATATCCCCTGGTAAACCGGCTTTACAGGAAAATATACCCTGTCAG
>JAISDP010000035.1 GCA_031264715.1 Bacteroidales bacterium | reverse complement strand
TGGTCGGAAGATTATGGTAATTGTAAATAGCTCTGAAAGAGCGATATCATTAGCACAGGGCAACGCCCTGTGTCGCAACAAACACATTCATACCAAGCCCCAACGGGGCGTAATCAGATATATTTCATTTGATTACGCCCTTTCAGGCCTTTCAGGGCTTAATGATATTGTGTGTCCCCGGTTCGTAGGGCGTTGCCCTACGCTATTGATTACGCTCTTTCAGAGCTTATTACATTTTCCGACCACGACTGGGCGTTGCCCTGCGCTATTGCTTACGCCCTTTCAGGGCTGCGGGATTTGTCGTCATTACTCGGAAAAACATGCCCATGTTATGGAATTGCATCAGATATTTCTAAAATACAAAGCATTATTGAATAATTTGATATTTTTACCGGACAGCAGTGAATATTTTTGTATATTTTTATGCTTGGACTGTAACAATATTTCCCGATTTGAGTATAATAAGAACCGATCAAAATGCAATACTAAAGGTTTTGATAAGTATTTGAAGGTTAAGCTAAATATATAAATCATATGTTAATCACCGGTATCCGCCATCAACTGGGTTCCGAAGTAGATGCCCGCAGGTCAGCCACTTTGTTGAGGTATTTGATACATTATTTGCAGATGTTCGCATTTCTGGGTGTAATTATTCCTGTCCTTGCCGGGGTCGATTATTTTTTACTCCCGGAAACGAAAGACGAAATTGTGACCAACAAATTCTATCAGGTAAAGGATAATCTAAATTTTGAGTATCACTTCTTTACCGAATCGTATCGTTTTATTTCCGACATTGTTTTCTATGAAAATACCAATATCGACGATCGTATCACACTTTATCACACTCCCATATTTAAAGCAATTACAAATGTATCGCACCCCGTGGAGCAGGGCGTATACATTTGTAACCCGGCTAACATATACGGATGGCCGTTCATAGTGGTCGGCCTGACATTTATCTGTTCGCTGATCATGATCATCAGAACATGGGGCTGGATACAAAAACGCAATCATGTCAAATACGATTCGGTAGTCAATCTGGGTGTAATCAATTCATTCCTGTGCGTGATCACCATCATTGCCATCCTGTTTCACCTGCCATATTAAAGAACAGCCGATCGTTCTTTGAATATTGTATCACTTTTTTTCGTACATTTGCACCATAAAAGAAATATGCATGAAGAAGAATATAGCTTTACTCCTGGGAGGCGATTCGGCGGAAGCGGTTATATCCGAGCAAAGCGCCGGCCACGTGTTGCAGCATCTGGATGATGCTTTATATGAGGTATATCCCATAACCATAAAAGGTACGTCGTGGACATATGCCGATCATGGCGCGACCATAGATGTGGATAAGGGCGATTTTTCCATAACCGTTGACGGCCGCCGTATACATTTCGATTGCGCCGTTCCGATGATACACGGGACGCCGGGCGAAGACGGGCGATTACAGGCCTATTTCGAACTGGTGCATGTGCCATATACCACCTGCGGCGTATTGGCTTCGGCGCTTACATTTAATAAACATGCATGTAAAACTTACCTGAATTCTTTAGGCATTTTTTTTCCAAAAGGTAAACTGATCCGGAAAGGAGAAAAAGTGGATGCCTCAGAGCTTTGTGCCATACTGGGTTTGCCTTGTTTCATCAAGCCCAATAACGGTGGTTCGAGTTTTGGCGTCACGAAAATCAAATCGAGCAGTGAATTAGCGCCGGCGTTAGAAGCAGCTTTTGCCGAAGACACTTATGAGGTGTTGGTTGAGGAATTTATTGGAGGTACTGAAATTACATGCGGATTAGTGAAATTAGACGGAAAGATCACAGTTTTCCCTATTACTGAAATCGTTAGTAAAAAGGAATTTTTTGATGTAGAATCCAAATATAAAGCCGGGATGTCGGACGAAATCACCCCGGCGCGTATCAGTGAATCGTTACGCGCTGATTGTGAAACATTATCCACAGCCATATATAAGTTCCTGAATTGTAGGGGAATCGTAAGGATTGACTATATTGTACGCGATGGCAGGCTTTATTTTCTTGAAGTAAATACGGTGCCCGGAATGAGCGCAACCAGCAGCATTATACCAAAGCAAATCGATGTTATGGGACAGATGTCAATTAAAAGTCTGTATACCAATTTGATAGATGAAGCGATTAAACGGGTGGGAGAGAGATAAAATAGAAAAAGTCGATGTTTTTAACAAAAATCAAAAAATAAAAGCTAAAAACTTCAAATATTCCGGTTTTATAGCTAATTTTGCATTTTTCAAAATCAACTCAAAACATGAGCTTATTAGGAATCAAACTGAAATTGGGCTTTTTCCCCAATGCGGAAAAGATTGATAAACAGCACGATGCTCTTTTAAGGGAATACAACGAATATGTTGCGTATTCCCAATCGGAAGAACTGGCGCGATTTGAATATTTAAACAAATATCTGAATTCGCCGGAGTTTGAAGAAATGGAAAATAATCCGGACGTTGACCGGGCCAAAATAGAAGAGATTAAAAGCGAGTTCGAACTTCTATTAAAGTCTCCGGCATTAGTTGGATATTTAAAATCCAAAAGCCAGGAAGCCAAGTTTGCTCCTGTAAAGTCTTGGAAGTTAGAGTTCGAAGACCATTTTACGGGCGATAAACTGGATAACAAGTGGTTAACGCGTTATTACTGGGGCGACAAACTTCTGAACGATAGTTATTCGCTTCCCGGCGACCAGCAGTGTAACACCAATGGTAAAAACATCGGCTTATCCGGTTCAAAATTATCCATCCTCACTCAAAGCGAAGTTGCAAAAGGTTTCACATGGAATCCCGTATCAGGATTCATTCCTCACGAATTCCCATATACATCAGGAGTTATTAATACGGGTAAATCATTCCGTCACATGTACGGGAAAGTGGAAGCTAAAATCAAAGTTCCTAAAGGGAAGGCTTATCATGCCTTTTGGCTTGCCGGTGAACGTATGTTACCCCAAATCAATGTATTTAAATACACCGGAAAGAAATTCTATCTGGGAAATTTTTGGGGGAACATGGACGATCCTCAAGGTGTTAACAGGGACAATACGAAAATCACCGGCGCTTTTGCGGGAAAATACCACATTTTCACGTTGGAATGGACTCCTAAGCAGTTACAATGGTCTATCAACGGCATAGTATTTAAGACTTCGCAGCGTGGCATTCCTGCCGAGCCCATGTATATTGCATTTGGATCAGGTGTCGAAAATGATGTCAGGTTAACGAGCCCTGTAAAACTCGAAATCGACTGGGTACGTTTCTATTCAAAAGTTTAGTGTTAAGAAAATCAGGTTTTTGCCCACCCGTTTTTCACATTTCTTGTTCCGTACATGACTGATCTTCCTCCCGAAATAGTATTGTTTTTGGCATTTATAGTATCTTTCCTGGTTACTTATTTGTCGATCCCGACCATCATTGGTGTTGCACGGGACAAGAACCTTTTTGACGAACCCAGTCGTCGGAAAAGCCACATCCGGCAAATCCCGACATTGGGCGGTGTTGCCATATTTGCAGGACTTACTGTTTCGGCCGGTTCTTTCATCGACTATAGCCATGTCCCCTCGCTGCAATATATTCTTGTAGCCTGTATCATCATATTTTTTATCGGGATCAAGGATGATATACTGGCGATTGCCCCTGTGAAAAAACTGATGGGCCAAATTGCGGCAGCATTGGTATTGATTATTCCGGGAGGATTAAATTTCAGCAGTTTACATGGTTTCTTCGGTCTAAATCACATTGATTCGATCATAGCCAGCTGGGTGCTTACGTTATTTGTTATTATAGTCATCATCAACAGTTTCAACTTGATTGACGGTATTGACGGGCTTGCTGCATCAATAGGAATGTTGACTACGGTATTTTTCGGCCTGTGGTTCTTCATTTCGGGAAATATTGAATACAGCCTTCTTTCCGCTGCCGTGTTCGGCACATTGCTGGGCTTTTTCAGATTTAACGTATTTGGCGGGAAAAACAAGATATTCATGGGCGACACAGGGTCATTGATTGTTGGGTTGATGATGGCCATCCAGGTTATTTTGTTTAATGAACAAAACATTGGCCACACATCGGCATTTCCCATCAAATCGGCGCCCGCAGTTTCATTTGCAGTGTTAGTTGTACCATTGTACGATACTATACGTGTATTCCTGATCAGGATGTTGCGCGGACGGTCGCCTTTTGCCGCAGATAAAAACCATCTGCATCATTGTTTGCTGAAAATAGGACACAGCCATGGGCAGGCAACGTTGATCATTGCCTTTGCCAACGTGTGTTTCATTACATTGGCCCTGCTGTTGCAAAACATAGGCATTGTATGGCTGATGGCGGTTGTCCTGAGTATTGCCGTCATTTTATCCTTTTATCTCGAATATCTGGTGAAAAAAGCGGGACATCCTGTTCCCGACGAGGCAAAGCAAAAACGTAAACATAA
>JAISDP010000007.1 GCA_031264715.1 Bacteroidales bacterium | reverse complement strand
TATTGTCGCCCGTCCTGATATTTACGGCCATTGCCATACGGTTGGAGTCGAAAGGAAAAGTGATTTACAAATCGAAACGTGTAGGCGCCAATTACACGACCTTCGATTTTTACAAATTCAGGTCGATGTATCCCGATGCCGACAGGCGCTTGAAGGAAGTGTCGCACCTCAACCAGTATGCAGTCCGGGACGAGTCGGAATTGCTGGTATGCCCGATATGCGCCAAATTGCCCGAAGGCCAGTTGTGTTCGCCCGCTTATCATTACGACGGCGAACGTATTTGCGAGCGGTTAGCCCTCAAACGGCAGAATGCCGAGAAAGCATTCCTGAAAATACAGAACGACCCGCGTATCACCAAAGTGGGCAAGTTTATCCGTAATACCAGTATCGACGAGTTACCACAGTTATTCAATGTGTTGAAAGGCGACATGTCCATTGTTGGTAACCGTCCGTTGCCGGTTTACGAAGCGCATGCCCTCACCAAATCACGCTGGTCGCGCCGGTTCTGTGCGGCAGCAGGGCTTACCGGCCTTTGGCAGGTGGAACTTCGTGGTCGTGGCGGTTTTATGTCGGAGGAAGAACGCTTTATTCTCGACAACATGTATGCCCAAAAAAATACATTCTGGGGTGATATAGTGCTGCTATTGCGTACCGTGCCAGCTTTGTTCCAGAAAACAGATGTGTAGATATATCGCAACAACCCATTCAAAACCTTTAAGAAAAGTAAATAATGACAAGGATCGGACTTCTAATTTTATTCATATCAATGCTGATGGGCAGTAGCTATGCACAAACCGATAACAGTGAAGCCGGATGGAAGTTACCCCCACTGCAAGTTTTGATGGATTCGGCGCTGCTACGCTCGCCGATACTGAGAGGAGCAAGCCACGAAGTGACAATGAGCCAGTATGAATTAACAGATGCACAGAAGGACTGGATGCAAAAAATCAACTTTGCGGCCGACTTCCGGTATGGCAGTCAGTATGATTACTCGCGACTGGGCGAGTCATCGGGCACGGTTCTCCCATTTTCGGCAACAACCCTCGCCCCGACATACGGTTTAGGGGTGAGCGCTTACATGCCTGTATCGGATATTTTCGACCATAAGCGGAACATGCAGAAAGCAAAATTGAAAATAGAGCAATCGGAAAGCCGCAGGGAAGAAGTAGCCCAAACGGTGAAACAATCGGTTATAGCTGCATATTATGATGTTTTAACAGCCCAAAAGACTCTTGCTACACGTGCGGAAATCAGTGCATCGGCAGGTATGTTATACGACCAGTCGAAATTGGATTATGCCGAAAACAGGATAACCTTGTCCGAATTTACCAAAGCGAACGAAGCGCACCTGAATGCACAAAATGAAGTGGAAACGCAAAAATTTACCCTACTCAAGGCCGTTCGCACATTAGAGGTGATTGTCGGGATTGAACTTATAAAATAAATTTGAAATGACGGATGTTATTAAACTGTTGAAATCGGTCTTCAAATATTGGAGGGTCATACTTGGCAGTACGGTATTCATGGCCGTGCTAATGGTATTGTTGACAATGAACATGCCAAAGATATTTGAGTCGTCGGCATCCATCTATACCGGTATCACCACCGGCGAAAGCCTTGTGCAAGGAAGGACGGACTATAGCGCCCAATACTCTTCATATGACAACCTGACGAATATCATTACCAGCAGGGAGACACTCAAGGAAGTAGGGCTAAGGCTGCTGGCAATACATTTAGGCGTAAAACAGGCTGATCCGCAGATCATTTCAGCCGAACACCTTGAAGCAAAACAGAAGATGATACCGACCGATATTAAGAAATTGGCAGGAGCAACGGACAGTATCACTTACCTGAATCTGGATGCGGTAGCCGATACCCATCCCTTCCTGATAGGGTTGATTAATTACCCTGATGTGCCTTATTACAGCAATGGTGCACTGTCTTCCGTAGCGGTAAGCCGTGTCGGGAGCAGTGATATGATCTCATTAGTCTATACATGCGATGATCCCGGCGTGTGCCAGAAAACGTTGGAAATCCTTATTGATGTTTGTATCCGCAACTATCGCCGGATCAAAGAAGGACAGACTGATAAAAAAGTCTCCTTCTTTGAAGAACAGCTCCAATTAGCACAGGCAAAACTAAAACACGCAGAAACAAAGGAGGAACAGTTCAAGAAAACTTATGGTGTGGTTAACTTGGGGATACAGCAAGACCTGGCTATTTCCGACCGCCAGGATATCACCAATCAGATGCTGAAAGAACAGGAAAACATGAATGTGTTGGCAGCAAGTGTCAGGCAAATCGAAGGGCAATTGGGCGCGCAGGCACAATCCCTGAAAAGGAGCGACATTATGCTCAAACGGGACGAACTGGGCCGGTTGACTAACCGGTTGACTATCGCCGAACTGAACGGCGCGTCTGCTGCCCAGATTGCAAGCCTGCAAACGCGGATCAACCAGGTGAAGGTAGATTTGAATAACGACATAACTTCGTCCATTACGCCGGGGACAGGAAAAACCACTGATGTGGCTGCAACGGAATACTTTAACAAGAGTGTGGCCTACGAAGAAAGCAAAGCCCGGTTGAAAGCGCTGGAGAACCGGCGAAACGCCGCAACGGGACAATTTACCAAATACCTCCCGCTGGCCGATACACTTAAACGTATCCAACGCGATATCGATATCAGCGAAAAGGAATACCTGGCTGCATTGGACAATCTGAACCAAAGCAAGCGCCAGCAACAGGACCAGCGTTCATTTTCGACCATCCAGGTGATCGATAAACCGAATTATCCGCTCATTGCGAAAAGCAGCAAAAGAAAAATACTGGTAATGTTGGGAATGATGATCGGTTTTGTGGTGCCGTCATCTATTTTCCTGGGTATGGCCTATTTCAACAGTAACATTCAAACGCCGCAACGTGCGGAAGAAATCACAGGATTGAAAACCGCAGGTATTGTACCTAACACGAGGAAATTGCAGGCATTAAAGAATCCTGAAATGGTCAGTGACGGGCTAAGTGACACTATTCTGAAAAACCTGTACCTGGCCGATTACAAATCCGGTCAGATGCGTATCCTGATCATCAGTACACGGGCCGGAGAGGGGAAGACAATGATCAGCAACATGCTTTGCGAACGACTGCGTGATAAAGGCAGAAAATGCTTGGTAGTAATGCCTTACGTCGAATCGGGAAGCTGGTCGGTAGTGAGTTATAAAGTGGATAAATCATTCTATCAGGCTCGTGCCGAAGATATTGTCCCTGTGGAAAGGATGAGCGAGGCGGATATCCTCATCATAGAATTACCGCCGTTGATCATGAATGATTATCCGGTGGAGCTGATCAGGCAATTCGATATGGCATTCTTGATATGTAAAGCGAACAGGGAATGGGTTAAAGCTGACCAAATGGCATTGGATAGTTTCGTCAGGATCTCGGGAATTACACCACAACTAATTCTCAATGATGTTGAACTGGATATTGTAGAAGAAATTCTTGGAAAAATTGTTTAGCCAAAGATCAATAATGATTATAGAATAGTGCAATTAATGGTAAAGGAGCTACAAAAGAAATGGTTATGGGTATTAACATTCATAACCGTTTCGATATGTGTGGCGTATAGTATCAGCCATCTGGGGCTTGCTGCAGGCGTTGTTTTGCTATTGCTGCCTTTTACGTTGCTATATGTGGTCGTTTCATTTAACAAACCGATAGTAACATTATATGCTTTATTCTTTTACAGTGTTTTTATTTCCGCTTTTAGCCGGTACATATTACCGGAATCAATCCCGCCCGGCATTTTTATAGATGCTTTGATCATGTTTGCCTGTCTCCTGTTAATTTTTTCGGGAATGGCAGGAAAAGTAGAATGGCGCAATGGCAAGGATATTCCGTTTTTAGTACTGACCATTTGGTTATTGTACTGCATATCATCGTTATTCAACCCCGGATCGCCGGGTATGGAGCCCTGGTTAATTACCATACGTCCCCACCTTTACATGATCTTTACCATACCGTTGTTTTGTATATTGCTGAAAGCAGAACATGTCAAAACGTTCCTGATACTTTGGGGTGTTTTCTCGTTAATATTCAGTCTAAAAGGTTTCATACAGCTCCAGATTGGATTGGATCCGCCCGAGAAGAGAGATTTGGCCGCAATGGTATCCACCCATTTGATATGGGGAAAATTACGGGTATTTTCGATGTGTAGCGACGCAGGCCAGTTTGGGGTGTCGCAGGCATACTCGGCCGTTTTGGGATTAATACTGTTTCTTAGCTCGAAGAAGGCAAGGCAGAAGGCATTTTTCCTGATTGTGGCTGCAGCAGGCATTTATGGAATGTTTATCAGTGGAACCAGGGGAGCTGTTTTTGTGCTTTTTGGAGGGGCTTTCATATATTGCCTGCTGGTAAAAAAACTGAAGTTATTGTTGCTGTGTCTTTTCTTTGCAGGCGGATTCTTTTGCTTCATGCGCTTTACGCATATCGGCGATGGCATTTATCCCATATACCGGATGCGTTCGGCCTTTAATCCTACCGAAGACCCTTCATACATGGTTCGAAAGAACAATCAGCGTGTGCTTAAATCGTACTTGGCCTCCCGTCCGTTCGGCGGCGGATTAGGTTCGATGGAACTCGGCCCGCGGGGTTCTGTTTTGAAAAGCATTCCGTATGACAGCGGGTATGTGCTTATTTGGGGGGACACGGGCGTTGTTGGATTATGCTTATATATCGGAATGTTCCTCTTTTTTATGATCAAGGGGACGTTGGCGGTTTGGTTCAAAATAAAAAATGAATGGTTTCGTGGAGTATTAATAGCCTTTATTGCCGGTTTGGGTGGACTTTTGATAGCTAATTACGGAAATCCGGTGCTTTTGAGGCCGCCTTTAAATGTGATCATGTTTTTGGGCATCGCATTAATTTTTGTAACGCCCAGGCTGGATAAGGAACTTGCAGAGATGACGCCCGACACGGGCATCAAGACAAACAAGAATAACAACACCGCTTTAGTTAAAAATAACCCGATACCTGATCGAGAATCCTTGATACGAAATGACAACTGATTTGCCACCTGTTTCCGTAATCACAGTCAATTATAATCAATCTGCGGTTACATGCGAGATGCTGGAGTCGTTGTACCGCTCAGGGTATCCCAACCTGGAAGTGTTTGTGGTGGACAATGCATCTCCGTCTGACAGGCCCGGAATCATTAAGGAACGGTTTCCACAGGTTAATTTTATCCAGAGCGACCAAAACTTGGGATTTGCAGGAGGAAATAACATAGCCATCAAACAGGCCAAAGGCGAGTATATTTACCTGTTAAACAACGACACCACAGTGCCGGACGGTCATATACAGGTATTGGTCAGCTTAATGACGCACAACGCCGACTATAATGTAGTTTGCCCTAAAATAAAATTATTCGACGATCCTGACATTCTCATGTTTGCCGGGTTTACCGAATTATCACCGGTAACTTTCCGTAACAAAAGTTATGGATATGGCGAAGTTGACAAAGGACAGCATGACAAATCCAGGGAAAGCGCTTATGCACATGGCGCTGCAGTGATACTGAGGCGTAGCGTTATTGAAAAAGCAGGCCTGATGAATGAAAACTACTTCCTGTATTACGAAGAAATTGACTGGTCGACAAGAATAAAAAAAGCAGGATACAAAATCTGGTACACGCCCGATACATACGTATTACATAAGGAATCTGTTTCAACAGGAAGAAATAGCCCGCTCCAATCGTACTACATGAACCGCAACAGAGTTTTGTACATCATGTGCAATACTTCGGGCTTGAAAAAAGCCATCGGCTTCATTTACCAAATGGCTGTAGCAATGCCCAAAAATATGCTTGTCCATGGCATACGCGGGCAAATGAAAAATATGAAAGCGGTAATGAATGCATGGGGGTGGTGTGCTAAAAACTCCTTCCGTACCGATGCCTGTCAATATAGCAGATTGTAAAACTCCCAAGCCATGATATTTCTGAAAGCCATATTTTTCCTGATTACCGGTTATTTCCTTTTTTGCGTCCTTTATGTTTTCTTTTTTTCAATGGCAGGATTATTCTACAAAAACCCTGTTTTCCCGAAAGCTAAAAGGAACAGGAAAATAGCCATACTGGTGCCTGCATATAAAGCGAACGGGGTTATTGAAGAATTGGCCGACAATGTGTTGCGTCAGGAATATCCTGATTATGACCTGATCATCATCGCCGACAGCCTGAACGCCGATGTCCTGGAACGATTGAGGAAAAAACCTGTGAAGGTCATGGAATTTTCGGATCCAAACCGCACAAAAGCATTGGCTTTGAATACAATTATGGGTCAACTGCCCGATCATGCATATGAGGTTGCATTAATACTGGATTCGGACAACCTGATCAAAGACCCGGATTATTTGTCCTGCCTGAATGACGCTTTTGAAGCCGGTTGCCAAGTGGTACAAACACACCGGACATCGAAAAACAGGAATACCCCGATAGCCTTTTTAGATGCTGTCAGCGAAGAAATCAACAACCATATATTCAGACGGGGACACGCCGCCGTATCATTGTCAACAGCCTTGATCGGGTCTGCCATGGCGTTTGATTACCAGCTTTATAAAAACGGGATGAAACTGGTAAAAACGTCCGGCGAAGACCGTGAACTTGAAATAAACCTGCTTAGAAAGAAAATAAGGTTTACTTATGTGGACCGTTTGCCGGTACTGGATGAAAAGACACAAGAGGCCGGTGTATTTGTAGATCAGCGGGGCAGGTGGATTGCCAACCAGTTATTGCAGGCGCGGACGAACATTGCCGAAGCATTCTGCCTTCTATTCCATGGGAATATTGATTTTTTCGATAAGGTCATACAACAATTCCTTTTGCCGAGAATATTGATGCTGGCATTGATGACTGTTTTCACCATATTCGTCGTCATCTTCATGCCCGCCGCATATTCTGCCGTCTGGCTATTGATGGACATGCTGCTGATAATTAGCCTGCTGCTCGATATTCCTAAAAATATGTTTGGTAAAACAATGATAAAAGCTGTTTTGTATTTACCCCAAGGAGCATTTTTAATGTTCAGTTCCCTTTTCAAGCTAAAAGGGGCGACTAAAAAATTCCATGCTACCGAACACCGGTCAATTCCTGGAGAGGTGAACCAGCAGTCAGGTTAAACCGTTATTAATAATTAACAGAATTGATTGTTCGCATGAAAACAAATATTTTGCATATCATCAGGCAGGGTAAAATCGGCGGAGGAGAAACGCATGTATTGGATTTGGTGCAAATATTGGATAAAGACCGCTTCAACTCCACCATCATATCTTTTACCGACGGGGAAATGGTCGACAGGTCGGGCAAAATGGGAATCAAATGTTTGGTGATCCCCACCACCAAACCGTTTGATTTTTCCGTATGGTCGAAAATCAGCAAAATTGCCGCCGAAGAAAATGCGAATATCATACATGCACACGGAACCCGGGCTTGTTCCAACTCATTCCGGACAGCAAGAAAACTGAATATCCCGTTGATATACACCATTCACGGATGGTCTTTCCATCGTTCCCAGCCGATTTACACAAGAATGTTCCGGGAACTCAGTGAACGTTTTTTGGTGCGGCAATCGACCGTAAATATTGCCGTATCCGATGCAAACCGGCAGGAAGGAATCGATCGTTTGAAAATGCCACATTCCGTTGTCGTCAAAAATGGCATCAACTTGAATAAATTTTGTCCGGATGGCGTTTATAAGGACATTCGCCAGGAATTGGGCGTCGCCGGGGAGACCACACTGGTAGGGTACATTGTCCGGCTGACGGAACAAAAAGATCCGCTAACCTTTATTCGGACCATCCGTTGCGTTACAGACCGGAAACCGGACGGAGACATTCGTTTCCTGATTGTTGGCGACGGCGACTTGAAACAGCAAACGCTCAAACTGGCCGATCAACTCGGGGTTTCGTCACAAATTATCTTTCAGGGGTTTCGCACCGATGTGCCCGATATTCTGCATGCCATAGACATATACTGTCTCCCGTCGCTTTGGGAAGGGCTTCCCATCGGGTTGCTCGAAGCAATGGCCATGAAGAAAGCCATTGTAGCGACTCCCGTCGACGGAACCAAAGAAATAGTATCCGATCGGGAAAACGGATTGCTGGTACCGGTCAAAGATCCGGAGAAGCTGTCCGACGCCATCATCGAACTGCACAATGACCGGTTATTTGCCCATCGGCTTGCCGAGAATGCGCATAAGGACATGAAGCAAAAGTACAATG
>JAISDP010000341.1 GCA_031264715.1 Bacteroidales bacterium | reverse complement strand
TACGTAAGCTTATGCATACCGTGCGCGTTTCCCGTAGGGGAAACCATATCAATAGAAAAAGGATGCGCCGCCGGACCAAAACCCCGTATGGGGTTTCATATGAATCTCCTGCGGAGATTGGTTGCCGCTTTCCGCATTGATTTCTATGGATATGAATGCCCTGACGGGCAACGTTCCAACATCCCGTGCGTAGAGACGCGATGCATCGCGTCTCTACAACGCAACCTGTCAGGTTCGACAGACCTGTCAGGGTGTAAATAGCTCTGAAAGAGCGACATCATTAGCACAGGGCAACGCCCTGTGTCGCAACAAACACATTCATACCAAGCCCCAACGGGGCGTAATCAATTTTATCCGCAACGCGACAATTCCAATTGTTCCCTTTTATGTATTTTGCGATTTTGAATACAGGAAAATTTTTCTTTACTTTGCATGAACCGGCAATTATTTAATGCTGTGATTCATAAAGGAAACCATTGTGAAGACCAATAATTTTATTGTATCGGCGCGAAAATACCGGCCTGCAACCTTCGATACGGTGGTGGGGCAGGGTTCGGTGACCAATACCCTTAAAAACGCCATCAAGAACAACCATTTAGCGCAGGCTTATCTGTTTTGCGGACCGCGCGGGGTTGGTAAAACGACCTGCGCGCGCATTCTGGCCAAAACGCTCAATTGCTTCCACATGACGCCCGATATCGAAGCCTGCGACGAGTGCGAATCGTGCAGGGCATTTAACGAATCGCGGTCGTACAACATACACGAACTGGACGCAGCATCGAACAATTCGGTGGACGACATCCGGAACCTGATCGACCAGGTGCGTATCCCGCCGCAAATCGGCAGATACAGCATCTATATCATCGACGAGGTGCACATGCTCTCGGCCGCCGCTTTCAACGCTTTCCTGAAAACGCTGGAAGAACCGCCTTCACATGCGGTTTTCATACTGGCCACTACCGAAAAGCACAAGATCATCCCTACCATCCTTTCGCGCTGTCAAATCTTCGATTTCAACCGTATCAAAATTGACGATACGGTGAAGTATCTTGAGAAAATCTCGAAAAACGAAAGCGTTACTTATGAAACGGAAGGTTTGCGCATCATTGCGCAAAAAGCGGATGGCGGTATGCGCGACGCCCTTTCGATCTACGACCAGATTGTAAGCTATTGCGGCAATCATATCACTTACAGGAGTGTGATCGAGAACCTCAATGTGCTGGATTACGAGTACTATTTCCGCTTGACGGATGCTTTCCTCGACCATAATTTCGGGCAGCCGCTCATGTTGTTCAACGAAATCCTGGATAAGGGATTCGACGGGCACAACTTCATCGCAGGCCTTAGTTCGCATTTTCGCGATTTGCTGGTGTGCAAGGATCCTGTGACTTTGTCGCTGCTCGAAGTAGGCGCCGATACCCGTGAGCGTTACCGCGAACAGGCAGCATTGTGCAGCGCCGGATTCCTTTTCGAGGCGCTGAATATATGCAGCAGTTGCGACATTAACTACAAGATCAGTAAGAATCAGCGGTTGCATGTAGAATTAGCCTTACTCCGGTTGTGTGAAATCGGGGTCGAAAAAAAAAACTCTGAACAGGTAGCTCCTGTTCAAAATAAGCCGGCAACCACACCAACCGTATCGCCCAAAGCAGCGCCGCGTCCGACAATCCCGTCCATATCCATCAAACAGGCAATGGCAGGGCAATCCGAACCAAAATCGGCTCCTGCTACAGAATCAACTCTTCCACAGGAAGAAAAAACAACCGCCCCGCCGGTAGAACCCTTACCGAAAGCCGGCAACAAACCTGTCACCCAGGATGCCCTGGCAGCGGCGTGGAACAGTTTTGCCAATGCGCTGAAAAGCGAAGATGCGCGTTTGTTCAGCATGCTCACTGCCCACACCCCCAGCCTGGAGGACGAAACAAAAATCGTTTTCCAAATCAGCAATCCACTGCAAAAAGACCCGCTGCAAAAAATACAGTCGAAGTTGTTGCGGCATTTGCGAGCCGCGCTGGATAATGAAAATGCCGAAATAGAAATTGTATTGGCCGAAAAGGACGAAACAAACAAAGCTTACACCGCCGAGGACAAATTTGCGCAAATGAGTCGTAAAAACCCGGCTTTGCTGACTTTCAAGCAACAGTTTACGCTTGATTTCGAGTAGATCAGTGAAACGCAAAGTATCGCCAAGATATATCCCAAAGGCGTACGCAGGCGCTTTGCGTGTTTTATAACTCTTTGCGACATAATGGATACTGATGACCTTTACTTTCTTTGTGACTATCCTTTGTCGACTTCGTGTTAAATTTTCATTTTTTTGTACTTTTGTCGCTTAATTTTTCTTTGATATAAAAGCATTTCCCGGAACAGGATGTATTCATATTCGTATTTATTCGACTTCACCTCGCTGGTGTTACAAAAAATGGGCTTTTCGGAAGAAGACTCCGCACAGTGCGCCCGCGTGTTCCTGGCTGCCGAGTTGCGCGGCATATCCACGCACGGAGTCATCCGTATTGCCGATTATTTTAAATTGTGGGAAGCCGGACGGATCAATGTAACGCCGGATATCCGCATTGTACATGAGAGTCCGAGTACTGCCGTTATCGACGGCGACGGAACTATTGGCATGTTGCCGGCCTGCAAAGCGATGAGCGTTGCCATAGCAAAAGCGCGCACGGCAGGCAGCGGTTGGGTTGCGGTACGCAACTCGTCGAACTTCGGCATCGCGGGCTATTATGCAATGATGGCGCTGGAGCACGACATGATCGGTTTTGCATGTACCAATGCCAGCCCGCTGGTGGCGCCCACCTTTTCGGCTATACCCATGTTGGGAACCAATCCCATAGCAATTGCCGTTCCGGCAGGGCAACAACCGCCGTTTGTAGCTGATTTTGCCACTACGCCCGTTACCCGGGGCAAATTCACCATCGCGGCCAGGAAAGGCGGAAAAATCAGTTTTGGCTATGCGCAGGATGCCGAGGGGAATCCAACCGACGCCCCGACCGCCATCGAACATGGCGGTTCGATGCTGCCGCTGGGAGGCGACCGTGAGCACGGAAGCCACAAGGGATATTGCCTCGGCGCGGCGGTGGACATTCTTGCGGCAGTCCTTTCGGGCGCCAACTTCGGGCCGTTTGTACCGCCCATGATGTCGTACCTGCCATTGCTGGATCAAAAATCGGGCGAAGGCTGGGGGCATTTTTTCGGAGCCATGCGGGTCGACGCATTCATGCCTGCCGGCGAATTCAAGACACGTATGGACAAATGGATCGAAACCATGCGCAACGCTCAACCGGCCAAGGGACACGAGCGGGTCTTGATCCCCGGCGACCCCGAGCGTGAAAACGAAGAGCGCATCGCCCGCGAAGGCATCGACCTGCTTCCGCAAATTGTTGCCGATATGAAGATGATTGCACAAAAGACAGGCATAAAATTTGAGGGATAATTGAAACATTTTCGGGACATAATCCGTAAAAGAATTTGTATTTTAAAAATTCATTCGTACTTTTACTTTTTAATTAAAAACCTTATTCCCATGAAAAAGGCGTGTATTTTAGTAGTTTTTTGTTTATTTGCAGGTATGTTGCTTTCGTCGTGCCGCAGCGGCAAGCCTTGCCCTGCCTATCGTTCGGTATCGTATGTCGAGCAGCCTGCAAGCATAACCCTGCCGGGTTGATATAACCGCATCCTTGAGTGGTCATTATCATCGTTTTCAACCAAACGATTCAGAATATAGCAGACCCCGGACAATTAAATATTTTGCGTGAAAAAACGGATCACAGTTTTTCTCGGTGTAATCAATTGTTTTTTGGCGGTATATGCACAAGGCGAGATTGATATCCAGCCGAAGGTATTTTACCGTAATGAGTGGTCTGTGGCTATAATGCTCAACTCTAACGGCTGGGGAGCCAACTATCGCTATGGAAAGCGCATCGACGCCGCGAACAAACGGCTGTTTGAAGTCGATTTTGCCTACATGAAAGATCCCAAGGAAAGAAAATCGTATTCTACAGTCAGTTCCGGGTCACGGTACGTAGACGGGAAAAAAAACCTTGCTTTTGATTTTCGCTTTGCATACGGCAAACAACATGAAATTTTCCGGAAACAGGACGTAGGCGGTATCGCCATCCGTTATTTTTACAATTTCGGTCCTGCGGCAGTCCTTCTAAAACCTGTTTACTACAACGTGGCCGACTTGGAACCTGTTCCCGGACAGCCGGGGTACTCTTATCCCATAGAACGTCCGGACCCGGAAAAGTATAATTCGAGCTGGTATAAAGAGCCTGTAGAAATCATAAGCCGGGCTTCATTTTTCAAGGGATTCGATAATTTGAACGTTGTTCCCGGGGCTTTTATAAAATTGGGAGTCAACTTCGAATACAGCAAACAGGACAGAATTATACATGCGCTGGAAGCCGGGGTAATTGCAGAAGGTTTTATTAACAGGGTGGAAATTATGGACTATACCACCCCGCCGGCAAGCCAAAGCAAAGTTGCCAAAAACCAGCAATTTTTCTTTACCGTATTTCTTAGCTACAGATTTGGCAGGATTGTCGATCCTTATGAAGTAAAGAAAAAGAAACAGCGCACAAAAGAGATTAGTTATTAGTAATCTGATATTTAGAACATCATTTTACCGACAATGCTGTTATTTACACATAAGTATAATGTAAAATATTTAAAAACGAGTGGCAGCTAATAGCCTGTCTGATACAAAAAGATAGAAAATTATTGACATTATTTTGCTAATATAATTATTTGGTTATCAGATTATTGATTGCAAGCAAAGACTTTTTGATGAAAAAATGTCTCTATTTTTTTGATTTTTGATGAACCGAAACTTTGTTTTGAAAAAATAATCAGTAATTTTGCGCAATTATTTCAGGTGTTATATCGAGTATTGAATATTAAATTTTAAAAACAAATAATCAAGTAGCTATGAAAAGGAATAATTTGATTTTAGTGTCCGCATTGGTAGTGGGCATTGTATTTAGCGGTTGCAGTCCTTTGAAAAAGATGAAGGACAAAGCCAATGACGTTAAATATACCGTTAATCCCCCTGTTCTTGAATTGGTTGGCGACCAGGTAGCCATTTCTATTAATGGATCGTATCCCGCCAAATTCTTCAACAAGAACGTTATCATGACCCTCACACCGACCCTTCAAAGTGGCAGCAACGAATTAGATTTCGATGCATACAAAGTACAGGGCGAAAATGTGAAGGAGAACAACAAAGTGATCAAATATGACGGCGAAACATTTAACTATTCGTCAAAAGTTACTTACAAACCTGAATTCCAACTGTCGGAATTGATGCTGAAAACAAGTGCATCCAAAGGTAGCAAGGCGCTTGACTTTGACCCTTATAAGTTGGCCGATGGTATCATCACCACTTGCCTGCTGGTTGACAAGAACGGAAAAGCAACCCCTGCCGCCGATAAATACGTACGGATCACTCCCGATGCGTATCAGGCCGACATCAAGTACCTGATCCAGCAATCGGATGTTCGCACAGCCGAAACCAAAAAACCGGAAATCAAGGAATTCACCGAAACTGTCAAAGCAGCAGCCGCGAACGAAAGAATCCAATTTACCGGCACACAGTTGTCAGCTTATGCCTCTCCTGATGGTCCTTATGCGCTGAACGAAAAACTTTCGAGCAGTCGCGAAAAAACCGGTAAGGATTTCTTCGTCAAAAACTTTAAGGCAGCCAAAGTTGAAGATGTTGTTAAATCCGACCTGTTGAAAGTTGTTGTTACTCCGGAAGACTGGGATGGTTTCAAAACATTGATGGAAGAATCGGACATTGCCGACAAGCAACTTGTACTCCGCGTTCTGTCCATGTATTCCGATCCCGAAGTTCGCGACCGCGAAATCCACAACCTTGCCGCCGCTTTCGACGAAATCAAGGTGAAAATACTTCCCCAGCTGCGCCGTTCGAAAATGACGGTGAACGTTGAAATCATCGGTTTGTCCGATCAGGAAATCAACGCTCAATTCGACAGCGATCCCAGCAAGTTAAAACTGGAAGAAATCCTCTATGCAGGAACTCTTACCCAGGATGCTAACCGCAAATTGTCGATCTATCAGGCAGCAGCCCGTTACTATCCGAGCGATTACCGTACCAAGAACAACCTGGGCGTTGCCTTGTTGAACCTCGACCGTACCGGCGAAGCTAAAACTGCCCTGAACGATGCCAAGAGTATCGAAAACAACGAAATCGTAAAGAATAACCTGGCAGTTGTAGCATTGCGCGAAGGCGACATCACCGCCGCCGAAGAACTGTTGACCTCAGCAGGTTCAAGCGACGACGTGAAGTTCAACCTCGGAACTATCAAAATCATCCAGGGTAAATACAGCGAAGCTATCAGCTATTTCGGTAACCAGGTAGAAGTAAATGCTGCTTTGGCTAAATTGCTGGCCAAACAAAACGACGCTGCTCTGTCGACCCTGAACTCGGTGAAGAGCGACGACGCTTTGGTATATTACCTGAAAGCTGTTGTTGGCGCACGTACCCAAAACAACGATTTGATGATGAACAACCTGCGTACGGCTTGCTCAAAGAGCGCCGAGTTGAAAGCCAACGCTAAGAAAGACATCGAATTCGGAAAATATTTCCAAGACAATACCTTCAAGTCTATTGTTCAATAAAGCTTAAAGTTTGTTTATTTAAAGATTGATTAATAATGGAAAGGCCACCTCAAAAGGGTGGCTTTTTTTTATTATATCCGGATAAATACCGTTTAGCAGCTATTTCTTAAACTTCTTAATGATCAGCGATGAGTTGGTTCCTCCAAATCCAAAAGAGTTGGACAGGAACATATCGAAATTTGTTTCTATGGTTTTTGTAGGGATTTTTAAGCGCGACGATTCCTCATCGGGAGTTTCCAGGTTGATGTTAGGGGCTATAAAGTTATTCTGCATCATCAGGATGGAGTATACGATTTCACTGGCGCCTGCCATCCACATTTCGTGCCCGGTCATCGCCTTGGTAGATGCTACCCAGGCCGTATGGTCACCGAAAACATCGGCGATAGCCTTCGCCTCGTTGCGGTCGCCGATAAGCGTTGACGTAGCATGGGCGTTGACGTAGCCGATGTCGGATGTTGCCACTCCCGCTTCGCGCAACGACATTTCCAGCGAACGTGTCGGCCCCGACACATTGGGCACCGACAGGTGATCTCCATTGGAAGAGAACCCGTATCCGATCACTTCGGCAATGATGGGAGCGCCACGCTTCACAGCCGATTCATAGCTTTCAATAATCACTGTGGCTGCCCCGCCGCTGGGCACCAGGCCGTC
>JAISDP010000335.1 GCA_031264715.1 Bacteroidales bacterium | reverse complement strand
TTTTAATTCTTATGATCGAATGGATTTTCCAAATGAACATCAGGCGACGAATATTAGCTCTTTTATCAGCATCTTTGCTCATGATCATCCTGTATTTTCTCATCAGTTAAGTCTTCAATTGATATACTTATGCATTGCCCGTCAGGGCATTCATATCAATAGAATTAATGCGGAAAACATCAACGAAATCTCCGTAGGAGATTCATCATGTGAAACCCCATACGGGGTTTTGATTCGTGGGTCGGCTGTATTTTTCTATTGAGCTGGTTTCCCTGACGGGAAACAATATCGGTTTGCCCCTGTCAGCGGTGGAGTTTATATTCTTATTGACCCCGCAAGGCCTGAAAGCCCCGCAAGGGCGTAATCAATTATTCATTGTTTCTCACCACATCAGATCCAGTTCTAGCTGTTTTGGCCCATCCGGGTTATTATCATGCAGATTGGAAACGCCAATACCCAGTAGCCGTATCCCTTTTCCGTCAATCGGCGCTTCGTTGATCAGGCTTCGCGAGACTTGCTGTAAGGCATGATAGCTGTCGACAGGCTTGTTCACTGTTCGGCTGCGCGTAACTGTTTGAAAGTCGTTAAACCGTATTTTCAACGTTACTGTTTTAGCTGTTTGGTCGAGTTCCTGCATCTCGGTAAAAACCCGTTTTTCGAGGCGGTATAGCTCCGTGATGATGGCAAACCGTGTGGTGAGGTCGGTATCGAAGGTATTCTCCGCGCTGATCGACTTGCGGATTCGTTCCGGCTCCACTTTACGCCGGTCCACGCCACGGACAATATCATAAAAGAACAGTCCCCGCTTGCCGAAAAACGTCATCATCGCATCCAGGCTCAGGGAATACAGGTCGGAACCTTTCCTGATGCCCATTTTTCGGAGCTTGTCGGCTGTTACTTCCCCGATGCCGTAGAATTTACCGATGTCCAGTTTTTGCAGGAACTCTACGGCCTGGTGCGGCTCGATTACAAATATACCGTCGGGCTTCTTCACATCCGAGGCCATCTTTGCCAGGAACTTGTTGTACGACACGCCTGCTGATGCCGTCAGTTGCGTTTCTTCTTTGATCCGCTGTTTGATTTCGAGCGCTACCTGCGTTGCCGAGGCCAACCCCTTTTTGTTGACCGTCACGTCTAAAAATGCTTCGTCTAACGACAGGGGTTCCACCAGGTCGGCATATTCGTGGAAAATGCCGTGTATCTGTTGCGAAACGGCTTCGTATACCCTGAAACGGTGTGGCTGGAAAATCAAGCCGGGACATTTGCGTTGCGCCACCAGCGAAGGCATAGCCGAATGTACGCCGAACCTGCGGGCTTCATAGCTGGCGGCAGCCACCACTCCACGGGGCGCAGCCCGGCCAACAGCCACCGGTTTACCGCGAAGCTCGGGGAAGTCGCGCTGCTCGATCGACGCATAAAAAGCGTCCATGTCGACATGAATAATTTTGCTGATTTCCACGATGCAAAAATAGCGTTTATTGCGTTTGAACGTCCTCTTCCGGAAAATGGAAGAGGTCCCGTTCTACCATGGCGCACAGGGCGTGATACACCGGTAGGTGGTATTCCTGTATGCGGCAGGTCTCATTTGCCGGCACGCGGACAGTCACATCGCATATGTCGCGAAGCTTGCCGCCATGTTCGCCGGTCAAGGCAACGGTTTTCATGCCGTATGCCCTGGCTACGCGACATGCATTCACTACATTTCTCGAATTTCCCGATGTTGAAAGCCCTATAAGCACATCGCCGGGGCATCCGTAGACAAAAACCTGCTGGGCAAACGCCATGTCGGGGACAACATCGTTGGCAAAGGCGGACAGGAGAGCTACCTGGCTGACCAGCGAGATGGCCGGGATGCCTTGCTGCAGGTGGTCGGCGAGGTACGCGCCTTCGCCGGGGAAAGCGGCTTCGAGCACGGCGCGCTGTTCGCCCGATAGCAGGCGCTTACGCTTGAAGCTTTTCATCAGTTCGCCTACGATATGTTCCGCATCGGCTGCACTGCCGCCGTTGCCGCAAGTCATGACCAAACCGCCCTGCCGGTAGCAACCCGTCACCAGCGCGCAGACATTCCATATATCGTCCCTGCAACTTGACAATTGCGGGTAATTCGTCAAAAGGGCATCTAATTCTTTTTGCAGGTAATGGCTCATTGATTCAAAATTAAGCCGTAAAGTTACGCGAAAATTGAGAATTGAAAATCATTGATGTTGCAATAGTCAAAAAATGTCGACATTTCTACCGCCGTCGACAGGGTGGTCGCGCGCATTGTCCTATCTTCTTCCGGCCTGTCCGCTGTTTTGGAATTCGTATCTCCGCTTGTAGCGGAAGAACCGTTCGCTCTGTCCGAAGGTAACGCTCAGCATCAGTTCGTGCGAGCCGTATGAATATTTGCGGATACCGCTCAGCGTGTAGTCGAAAGCATATCCGAAATAGTATTGCTTATAGCGCGCGCCGAATATGAGGCTTGTTCCGCCGGCAGCGCCGCCGCCGCCCGAACGGTAGGAGATGCCGCCCCAAAACTGATCATAATAATAGCCCATCATGTTGAGGTCGATCTGGCCGACGCCGTGTTCGTTAAACTTGATTTGTGCGCCGGGGACAATGCTCCATTCCCTGTTTACTTCGAACACGTAGCCGCCTAAGAGAAGGTACTGGCGCTCAATCCGGTAGTCGGAGCTGTTGCGGCCGCCAAAGGAGAGAAACGACTGGAAGAGGTTGGCAGCCGAAAACCCGGCGTAATAATCCTTGGTGGTATAATGCAGGCCGAACGATGCGTCGGGGATGAAGGTACTGAGTTTATTGCCATCGATATAGGCATCGTATCCCAGTTCGGTATCGATCTTATCATGGTCGATGTACAACTGGAACAGGCTTGCCGTCAACCCGAACGACAACTGTCCGTAACGGTCTTCCAGGTGGTATGCATACGTGAACTGCCCCC
>JAISDP010000206.1 GCA_031264715.1 Bacteroidales bacterium | reverse complement strand
TCCGGTTCATGCTCCAATCCGCGAATACACTGTAGCCAGTATTCGTGGTTATAGTCGCCATCAATCACTTCGATTCCTTGTGCACCGGCGAATCGGGTAAGTTCCGCTTTGCGGATGCCGTATTCCTTTTGCGGATAGATATTCGGATTACAATAAAAAATCGTTGGGCGTATGCCTGTAGCAAGCAGCCATTCGATGATTGCAGCAGAACATGGGGCACAACAACTATGGAGCAACACGGTTTGCATGATGCAAAGTTAAGATATAATTGACGGTTGAAAATTGAAAATAAGCATAAAACTTACGTTTGGTGGTAAATTGACCTATCTTTGCAACGGAAAGGTGTAATTTTCAACGTTCAATTGATTTAAGTGTCCAAGCAAATTCAAATCACCGTATCGCCACGCGAAGCCGCTATTGCGGAAGCGCTGGAAAAGATCGTTGCTGCAAAAGCAGGATGCCGCCCCGGTGACATCGCAAAACTGGATATTCTCCGTCGTTCGATCGACGCCCGCAAACGGGGACAGGTGAAAGTATTTCTTACTGTGGAAATATTCCTGCATGGCGAAGAGATGATCAAGCCTTCATATGATTTCCGTTTCGAGAATGTACGCTCATGCCCCGAAGTGGTGATTGCAGGCGCCGGGCCAGCCGGTTTGTTTGCCGCATTCAGGCTCATCGAACGCGGGTTCAGGCCGGTGTTGATCGAGCGCGGCAAGGATGTCGGCGACCGCAAGCGGGATATCGCCCTGCTTTGCCGTGGTGAAGGATTGAACCCGGAATCGAACTATTGCTTTGGCGAAGGCGGTGCAGGCGCTTTTTCGGACGGCAAGCTATTCACTCGTTCCCGCAAGCGCGGCGACATCAAACGGGTACTGCAACTGTTCCATTTACACGGAGCGAGTGATGATATATTGATTGACGCGCATCCGCATATCGGTACTGACGTGCTACCCACAGTGATCCGAAATATGCGGCAAACCATTGTCCAATGCGGCGGAGAATTCCACTTTGGCCAGAAACTGACGGATTTGATCATCTGTGACGGGAAGGTTTCAGGGATTGCAACCGCAACCGGCGACCGGTTCAAAGGACGGGCTGTAGTGCTGGCTACCGGACATTCGGCAGCCGATGTTTACGAAATGTTCCATCGCAACGGTTACCTGCTCGAACCCAAAGCATTTGCCATGGGTGTGCGTGTGGAGCACCCGCAGGAGTTAATCAACAGCATACAGTACTACCGGTCGCCCGAAGCCGCATATCTTCCGGCAGCGGCATATGCTCTCGCCTCACAGATCGAAGGACGTGGCGTGTACTCTTTTTGCATGTGTCCCGGTGGTTATATTGTCCCGGCTTCCACTTCGGCCGGTGGACAGGTAGTCAACGGCATGTCGACGGCACGGCGGCACACGGCTTTTGCTAACTCCGGCATTGTGGTCGAAACACGGGTGGAGGATACCGGCGAGTTTGCACAATACGGCGTATTGGCCGGGTTGCGTTTCCGGCAACATATTGAGATGCTGGCAGCACAAAACGGCAGGCCGGATCAGGTAGCCCCGGCACAACGTACCATTGATTTTGTGAAAGGGCGGATATCGGCCAATCTGCCGGCGTGCAGCTATTTACCCGGAGTCGTTTCGTCATCGCTGCACTCGTGGTTGCCGGCGCAGATTTCCCGGCGGCTTCAGGAAGCTTTCAAGGTATTTGACCGTAAAATGCAGGGGTTTCTCTCCTCCGAGTCGGCAATTGTGGGTGTGGAGTCGCGTTCATCTACCCCGGTACGCATCCCGCGTGATATTGCCACCATGCAACACCCTCAACTGCCGGGACTATATCCTTGCGGTGAAGGAAGCGGCTATGCCGGAGGGATTACCTCATCGGCTATTGATGGAGTGAATGTGGCGGAAAAGTTATAGAAACTTCCCGGTTTCCGCTCGATAATTCCTTAATATCAACGTGACAAGTATCCAAAGGCAGTACTATTTCCGCTTTCTCAGGCCATTCCACAAAACAGTATCCTCCCGATGCAAAATATTCTTCGCATCCGAAATCGAATACTTCCGTGGGTTTATTAATGCGGTAAAAATCGAAATGATATACCATCCCGTTATTTCCGGCATTGTATTCGTTCACTAAAGCGAATGTCGGGCTCGTAACGGCGCCCGACACGCCCAGCGCCCTGCAAAGCGCCTTGATGAAAGTTGTTTTGCCGGCCCCCATCGAACCATAAAATGCAAAATGTCTGCAATCGCCAATCTTTTGAAGAAATGTGCACGCTGCATCATCAATATTTGCTAAGGACATCTCAATCAATATCATAAGGCGTCTCTTGATATACATAATAATTCAACCAGTTGGAAAAAAGCAGTCCGGCATGGCTTTTCCAGCGCATAAACGGTGTTTGCGAAGGATCGTCGCCGGGAAAATAATTATACGGGACCTGTATGTCCATCCCCTTGGCCAAGTCGCGTTCATACTCTTCCTTGAGTGTTTCGGCATCGTATTCGGAATGACCGGTGACAAATATACGGCGTTTCTCGAGATCCCTCACTAAATAAACGCCTGCCATGGCCGATTCGGAAACTATCTCGAGCCGGGGCACCTTGATAATGTCTTCGCGGCGGATTTCCGTATAGCGCGAATGAGGTACCAGGAACTCATCGTCGAAACTGCGTACAATGGGCGCCTTGGGATTATTCAGCGTGTGCGTGAATATGCCGAACATCTTCTGCTGCAATTCGTATTTCGGAACGCCGTAATGGTAGTATAGCCCGGCCTGCGCTGCCCAGCAAATATAAAGGGTAGATGTTACATTATGTTCCGCCCAGTCCATGATTTTCTTCAGTTCATCCCAATAGTCGACTTCCTCGAATCGGAGAAGCTCTACCGGCGCACCGGTAATAATCAACCCATCGAACCGTTTGTGCTCTATTTCATCGAATGTTTTGTAAAAAGTCTGCAAGTGTTCGATAGGCGTATTTTTCGATGTATGGCTCAACGTATTCAGCAAGGTTACTTCCACCTGCAACGGGGTGTTGGACAACATGCGGAGCAGATGTGTTTCGGTGGTGATCTTCACGGGCATCAGGTTCAGGATCAACAGGCGCAATGGGCGAATATCCTGATGAATAGCCCGGCTCTCGGTCATCACAAAAATATTTTCTTCTTTGAGAACATCAAGGGCGGGAAGATTGTCGGGAATATTGACCGGCATGAGTTTACAATTAGTGATGGATGATTCAAAAATCTGACCGGCAAAAATAAAAAAAAACGGATGCCTGCCAAGTGATTTTTGTCAATCATCTATTGCGGAACAATATTTGTTATGCATATGCGGTAAAGGCCGCCGGAAATTTTGTACACCTGTTGGCTTTGCGGAATAATTAAGAAATTTAAGAAATATGAAAAAGTTAGGAATATTGGTATTGCTGCTGGTTGCAGTAAACGGCGCCATGTATGCGCAGGAAAAGAAATCGAAAAAGGAACGTCGGCAGGAACAAGCCGAAAAGGTGCAGGAAATGGTTAAAGCGCAAGATTACAGGTTTGTAGCGCAGCGCGCCTTACCCATGTCAGGCCGGTCTGTTAACCTGACATCGGAGTATGATGTAACCGTGGGGAAAGATACCGTTAATGCGTACCTGCCTTATTTCGGACGGGCGTATGTAGCCCCGATGTACCCTTCGGAAGGCGGCATCAAGTTCGAAAGCAAGGATTTCGATTATAAGCTGGAGAACGCGAAAAAGGGAGGATGGAACGTCTATATCACTATCAAAGATACGAACCGGCGCATCGGAATGATCCTGAATATTTCCACCAGCGGTTCGGCCAATCTGTCGGTGAATGATGATTCCCGCCAGTCCATTTCGTTCAACGGGTATGTCGATGAACGGAAAAAGAAATGATTCCGGCGTTAAAGACGCACAGCATCTCTACGTTGTTGGCTCACAATTTTAGCTTACGTATGCCAATCTGTCAGGCTGTTCATTTCATTTCATTTTCCTGAAAATAAAAAACCCTGTAAATATGCTATTTACAGGGTTTTTCTTCGATTGTCTTTCTCTCTCTGAGTGGAGCTGACGGGAGTCGAACCCGTGTCCAAACAAGAAACAAATATGCTTTCTACATGCTTATCCGCTTATTAATTTTCGAATGGCAACCGGCAAGCGACAGCCTACTACCATCTTATCCCCTGAATTTTCACTGCGGCTACGAGGAAAAACCGCAACTATTCCTGTCTCACGAGCGCCCCTGTACCGCAAACCGCAGGACTTGGTTTACGAGGAACGTCTTGTCCGTGCACCTTGTGCTCGGATTAAGCTAATCTACTGTCATTCGATCAAGCTGCAAGAGCGTAATTATTTTCGCCTTTTATTGTTTTGCGACCCGGATTTACGAGACATATCACGTGGCTCGGCATGCTTACAATACCCATTTACCTTGCTGTCAAAACCAAACAGCCCCAATGGATTGCAGCTTATTTATTTTCCACCGTTTATACTTGCCTGTAATATACCGGTAAGCAAAATGGTATCCAATAAAAACCGGCTGCAAATGTACATGAAAATTTTCAATATACACACAGACGGTTAAAAAATAAAAATTTGGGGGCAAGAGGCCTCCTCTCTTGTATCATTATTATTCAACGCATTACTACGCTGTTAATAACTACTTTTGTACCCGATGATGTTACATTCGACAAAAAGCATTACCTTAGCTGGTTCTTTTACGAGAGCAATCATTGAGTGATAATTCATTACATAAAATGCAAGAATTCG
>JAISDP010000317.1 GCA_031264715.1 Bacteroidales bacterium | reverse complement strand
TACGGGGAAGGCAGAAAAACCCGTCAGCAATTATCTGTCGGACGTGTTAAACTTTGTAGACCGGGCGGACATCCGGCACGTGCACATCATCATGAACGCCTGCGGCGACCGGTGCGAGGCGCACCTCTCGGCAACCGCGGGCCGCTCCCGGCAATCGGATCATGCGCGATACTTCATGAACGAGAGTAACATATTACTGGAACTGCAAGCCCTGGATAAGAAACATACGGAGGCCAGGGAAAACTGCGAACGCCTTTTTTACGGCAGTGGCTATGAGGCAATGGCCCGCAGGCGCAACGAATTTAATAAAATGTTCAGCGATGCGTTTGACTGTGCCAACCAGTACGTATGCGTATTCATGTTCGAAAATCCCGATCGTATCCACATGAATATTAACAGGATGACTCGCACGATACAGAATATTGCAGCCTGGAATGAGTTGTATATGGAACTGTTAACCTCTAAAGGACATGAAAATGAACTGATGGAGCTGTCCCCGGAACTTGAAGCAAAAGGAGGTGAATCATGAAAAAGCCGGAATATCAAACCGTATCCTTTGCCGGCATCACCCTGTCTGCATCCGCGCAACAGGCAATATACCTCATCCAGGATGATTTATGCAAAGTAGTATGTGAAAATCTCGACAGGGTTGCGCTTCGGCTCTGCGAAGACGGATATGCATCCACGTCGTTTGAAGTCCTCAATCTGGTGGCTTCCGTACTGAAGGCCCGCGATCTGGTTTACAAAATCGGAGAAACAGAATCAGAGACGGGACCGGAGTAGCCCCTGAAGCCCCGCGGGATCACCCTCCGGGGCTTTTTTCCAATGAGAATTAAACATACTCTAAATTCCGTTCAATAGCCTTTTTCACAAAAGCGTTAAGCGTAATGCCGTTGGTTTTTGCCGTGATAGCCGCACGCCGGTGCAAATCCGCATCAATCCTGACATTGAATATTCCCGTATAAGATTTTTGCATTCCGGTAATTCCTTTTCGCCGGCAGAATTCCAAATAACTCTCAACGGCGTCTTTAAAAGCCCGCTTTAATTCTTCTACGCTTTGCCCTTCAAATGAAACAACCGAATTAATGCCTTCTAACTTTCCGATAAACGCCTCATCTTCTTCGCTATACCTGACGGTAGCAATAAAATCTTTATATTTTAATACATTATCCATAGCCATTTTATTTATTTGTATCATCCTTTATTACCTCTATTCTTTTCAGAAATTCCAAAACATCCAATAGTTGGTACGGTTTCAGAATATTCTTTGGATGCGGCTTGTGTAAATCAAGACAAATATCCGAACCGTCCTTTTCAAATTTAACGCGCGACCCCGACGTTTTGCCTTTATTATTCCGGGAGTAGCCGTATCTTCCAACCAACCGCTTTAATTCGTCCCACGTAAAATCTTTGGGAAGCTTCAAAAACCGTTCTAATAATTTTTCGTGCGAACTCATATCCTCTAATTTCTTACACAAAGGTAACTGCTTTTTAGTTACAAAGCAAATTTTTTTCTCAAAAATTATTGAAATTTATTTTGGTCACGACGAGTTGTGCCTATTTTCACAGGAAAAGAATCCGGAGCCGACCGGATACCCGCCTTAACCCGCCTTAACCGGACTTATTCGGACTTAACCGGACTTAACCCGTCAGTGCGTCAAAAAGCATATGGAACTTTGCCGTTCAATTCATAAAAATCAAAAAATCAAAAACCTGTAAGATATGTTTAGTAGCGTTAAAAATGTAGGTTACCTGCTGATAATCAACACGATTTTAGTCATTTTGGTCATCGTGATGCTTCGCAGACAAAACGAGACACCCGCAGTTGCGGAATAAAAAACATCGAAAATCTAAAAATTTAAATAAATATGGATAAAGCACTTAGAACATTGAAAGCGGCCAATGCCGTAGGTCAAAATTACGACGGCTCGATGCCGGACAGCTATGAGGGCGTGATGCCCCGGTACTATATCGGTTTCGGCGACCAGTCCATTGATTTCGACGGCGACGAAAGCACCACTTTCGCCGACGAGGAACGCCTGGCCGAGGGACACCAGTTTGTGTTCACGATCGACAATACCGGTTCGGCCGCCGTCTCCCGCCGTTTGGCGCTGTGCCCTGCATACTTTTCCGATACGATACTGGATCAGATGACCGACAACAAAGGCAACGCCATTGATGCCATCATCAAGGAAGGCATTGTTATCGGCAAAGCTGCAGACAACAACGCCCTGACGGTTGAATCGGAAAACAAAACGATCGACGAACTGTTGCGTTTCGTACTGTTCAACCCCACCCGTTTCATCGGCGCCAAGTTGCAGTGCAACAGCAACAACCAGTTCGGCCAGTCGTTGAATATCCGCCATTGCAGCCCGTTCCGCAACCTGCAGGATAAAACCATCACCCCGGACACGTACAAGAATTCGAGCCAGTTCGACCAGACCCGCGTTGAAATCCCGCTGGATAACTTCCAGTTCGACGATCAAACGCTTATCTCGTGGAACATCCTTCCACAGAGCCGCGTGACGGTCACCCTCTATGGAGGCGCGATCCTGAACAAAGCCAAGGAACTGAACAAAAAGGCATCGTCGGCCCGCGCCAACCTGGTACGCACGTTCGGCCCCGGATACAGTAAACGCTAATCCGGAACGCGATGAATGCAGGTCAGCGTAAATATCTGCAGGAAATTATTGACGCACGTCCGGCGGGCGTGCGTCAATTGTTTGCAGACAGGGGCATACATGCCGATCCGACGCCCGAACTGATGGTATCCGCTTACGAAGTATTCGGCAAACCGTTCGTGGGCGACCTTGTGAATGTCGTTTTCCAGCCGGCAGCCTCCGCCGAAGGCGCCACCCTGGAAGCGGCCGTATCCGAAGGGGAACAGAAGAAAACCCTTTGGGAAAACCTTTCCGGCGTACTCAACGGCGTCGCTAACGTACTCACCGGTTATGGAGTCGCTTTCGGCAAGGGATCGCAGGCAAGCGTCACCCAGACGCCCATTGTCATACAGCCGGCGGAGCAAAAAAGCAATACCATGCTTTATCTGGGCTTTGCCCTGTTGATCGTGATTGTGCTGGTGGTGATCATCCTGGTAAAAAAGAAATCTTAAATCCCGAACAAATGAAAAACAAGAAATTAATCATTGCAATTGCGGTTGTCGCTGTGATCGCTGTGGCCTGGTATTTCCATAAAAAGAAAAATTCCGAAGGGTAAGATAAACAGGGTATGAGCAATCAACCGGGATTGAAAATCAGATACGTCGACAGGTTTGTCGAAAGCGATTCGCCGGCGCGGGTGTATCGTGATCTGGGTTTGATCGAAATCAACCTGTCCCGCTGGCTGCAATTACCCAAACCGTACCGGGATTATATCCTGGCGCACGAGGAGGGCCACTGGGCGCTGAATACCACCGACGAAATGAAAGCGGACGAATACGCTTTCAAAAAACTGGCGGGCAAGGCGCCCTACAGCCTTCGAAATTCGATCCTGACCCTGTACGACGTTCTTCCTTTCACCACGCCCGAACAGCACCGGCGCCTGGAAGCCGCCGAACTGCGCGCGCTCAAATATTCGGCGCGCAACGGGAATAAGGAAGCCATGCAGCTGTATGTCGAACGCACGGGAAAAAATCCGGACGCTTTCGACGGCAGGAAGGCAGGAAAAAATGCATGGCTGTTCGTATTAATCATCATCGTCATCATCTGGATAATAAAAAATAAAGCATGTTTGTAAAATTGACGCCCCGGCAGGCGCATACCTATGATTTAATATGGTCTAATCCGGGCATGCGTTTCAGTAACGAACATCCGGATGTTGACCGGGATGAAAAATGGGAATGGCTTCGCCGTTCATTCGGCCGGTCGACCGGATTAACGCCGCCGGCCGTTCCGGAAGGATGGCGCCGGCGCGATCCGGAACGTGCGAAAGAACTGGAAAAAATCGCCCGCGAAACCGGCCTTGATGAGCAGTTTGCCGAAACCACGTTTGTTGACGCCGACCTTTCCGCACTCGAAACAGCGCCCGAAACAGCGGAACCCGATGCAGCGGAAACACCCGCGGTCGTTATGGTTGCCGAATCGCGGCAAACGCCCGTGATCGTTATTGTCCTGGCTGTGGTCGCCATCGTTCTAATCCTCTATTTACTTGTCAAATGAAGGATTTGTTGAGATACAGGCAATATTTTATCTTTTTTGGCATCGTGCTGGCGGTGATTGCCATTATTTACTTCATAGGCCGCAGGGCCGGTAAAAAAGCGGCCGACAATCCGTGGCAGGCTCCGTTACCGACCGACATCGGCAACGGAAGCGGTTCGTCAAGCGTCGACTGGACGAAGATAAGGTCTATTACGGACGACCTGTTTTCAGACCTTGAAAAACTGGACTGGATTCCCATGTGGGGCACCAGGGTTATCCAGGTATACGAGCAGTGGAATTCGCTGTCCGATACGGAATTTGTAGCCGTGTACAATGATTTTAACAGTCGTTTTTCCTCCAGGTTTTCAGGAAAAAGCATTGTCGTCATTCTCAAGGATGAGTGGTCGTGGGGTAATTCGGCGTTCAATTCACTGCGTTCATCCATTATATTTCGTTGCGACCGGTTAAAATTAGTTTAAAATCAATACAGTATGGAATCCATTTTAAAAAACAG
>JAISDP010000283.1 GCA_031264715.1 Bacteroidales bacterium | reverse complement strand
GCCAGGGCGCGCGAAGCGCTTGACCGGGACAATCTCACTCCGGAGGAGCAGAAATTCTACGACTATCTCCAGCATATACGCAGTGATAATTTGAGTTACTTTGCCTCGGCAAAAGCTGTCGGTGAGACCATCGGCAGGGAAAAAGGTCGGGCAGAGCGTGAAAGACTTGCGGCAGAACTCAAAGAGCGTGAAAGGGAACTCGAAAAGGAGCGTAGAGAACATGAAAAGCGCGAAAGGGAACTCGAAGAAGAACGGGTCGCTCTTCTTGCTGAAATTACGCGATTAAAGCAAAATGGAAAATTAAATTAAATAAAGCCGCGGCTCCCGTAATTCATATCCCTATGCTTAGAGACACTCTATCCGTATGCTTAGAGACACTCTATACCTATGCTTAGAGACACTCTATCCGTATGCGGATAGACACCTTATCTGTATGCGGATAGTCAATATTTTGTTATAACGTCCGTGCTTCACGATTTTCGACGGTTTTCCCGAAGTAGAAAAGGTGGTTCTCGCTTCGATAAGTGTTCGCTCAAATATAATTATTGATATTCCTTTGGCTCAATTTCACCCGAAAGCGCCATTTGTACATTCATTGCCAGGGCTGCCATTTCATCCTCGCCGGGATATATGCGTACGGGGGCGATGAACTGTACGCATTGGGTGATCCGGTCGGTGACCCACGTGTTATGGGCAATGCCGCCGGTGAGGATGATGCAGTTCACATCGCCTTTCAGCGCTGCGCTCATGGCGCCTGTTTCCTTGGCTACCTGATAGCACATGGCTTCGAGCAGCAGCTCCGTATGTTTGTTGCCGGCCTGTGCATCGGCGATTAGCTGCTGCACGTTGTTGCTGTTGCACAACGCAGTCAGCCCGCCCTTGCCATTGATCATCGCTGCAATATCCTTGTGGGTATACTTACCGCTGAAGCATATATCGGCTAACTGTCCAACAGGCAAAGTGCCGCTGCGTTCGGGCGAGAACGGCCCTTCACCGTCGAGCGCCTGGTTGACGTCGATTACGTTGCCCCGGCTGTGTGCACCCACGGATATGCCTCCACCAAGATGGGCTACCACTAAGTTCAGTTGTTCGTAAGGTATGTTGTTTTCGCGGGCATACATCCGGGCAACTGCTTTCTGATTGAGCGCATGAAACACCGACCGCCGTTCGAACAAAGGATGGCCGGCAATGCGTGCACATGGCTGCAACTCGTCCACCACCACCGGATCGGCAATGTATGCCTGCACATCCTGCGGGCACATCGCGGCAATGTCGGCGGCAATAAGTCCTCCGAGGTTACTGGCGTGTTGACCCTGGAAACCCGAATGCAAGTGACTTTTCATCAGATCGTTTACGCGGTAAACTCCCGATGAAACAGGCTTGATCAGCCCTCCGCGCCCAATTACCGCCTGCAACGACGATAAGTCGATACCGGATGCTTTCAATTGTTCCAGCGCCAACTGCTTGCGAAAGGGCAGCTGTTCGCTGATACTGCCGTACCGGGCGAGTTCTTCGGCTGTATGGCGTATGGTCGACTGCCAGACTGCTTCCGAATGGTCATATATAGCGATCTTAGTGGAGGTTGAGCCCGGATTAATGACTAAAATAAGGCATTGTGCGGATACAGGCATGTTAATTATTTTATATTACGGTTTCTCGGCAATTCGAGTATTTCCAAGTCTTTTATATTATTCCCGTCTATGGCGAGACGTACGGCGGTTTTCACATGATGCACGCCGCTATTGCCCATTGCGCCAGGGTTGACATGTAAAAAATGCAATGTTTTGTCATACATTACCTTCAGGATATGCGAATGTCCTGCAATAAATAATTTTGGCGGATGATTTTTCAGGATGGGGTATATTTTCCGGTCGTAACGTCCCGGATAGCCGCCAATATGAGTCATCAGTATATCGACCCCTTCGCAATCCACCCGTTGTACTTCGGGGCAAGCGGCGCGTACGTCCGATCCGTCGATATTCCCGTATACGGCAACCAGCGGTTTGAATGCCGACAATACATTCGCCACCTCCATATTACCAATGTCGCCGGCATGAAACAACATATCGCACGATGCAAAAAAATTGAACAATCGAGGTTCTACAAATCCATGCGTATCGGAAAGAATACCAATCCTGGCCATTTCAGTTAAGAATTAAGAATTAAAAATTAAGAATCGGCGCCAAGCAAAAATCTCCTTCGGTAAGTTCGCGTTATCCGCGATCCAATCGAAAATCAAAAACGGATGTTGTATGAAACATAATAATTGATGCCAAGCGAAAACCCCGAATTACCGTTCCCAAAACCGGGAACCTGATAAGGCGTGGAATAATTGTCCTTTGGCGATACGATCTTGAACTTGACCCTGAATGTCAGCCCGGCATATAAATTCTTGAGCACCTCGGCTTTGACTCCAAACAGCAGTTCCAGCCAGTGCGCCTGCATCGTATTTTTGGGAATACTGTGACCCGTAGCGTCGGGCCAGAAATGCCCGGGGATGGTGACCTGACCGGCTTGCTGGCTGAATACCGAGAGGCCGTAGCGCACGCCGGCGTATACAATATCGTTGCTATTGGGTCTTCGCGACTTGAGCAGGTTGTAATCGGCCCCTATTTTTCCATATAATCCGTTTTCCCTGTAATGATAGGCCGTATCGTCGAGATTGACATACAGCCAGCCCGCTTCGGCCGCACCGAATAAGTTGCCTTTAATGTGCATATCGGCAGTAGCCTCGAACCCCATCCGTTCGCCGCTGTATATCACAGGCAGCAGAAGCTTGGAGATATCGACGCCTATCCGTATCCCCTTCATTTCATTGACGGGATATCGAACGGTATCCTGCGCGCCGCACCATACAGGCAGCAACAGCAACACGCTAATAATAAATCCTGATATTCTCCGCATTGATAACTCCTTGGCGATAACTTACCGTAGCTACATTAGGGCTGACGACTTCCATGCGCGTAATCGAATGTTCTTTCAAATCGGGCTCTCCCTGTATCTCCGCATAGGTAACGCATCCGCATTTGGATGATATGAAGCCGTCGTGCCGGGTATACCTGATGGTGATGGTATCGGCAGGCAGAGTGTCGTTTTGGATCGAGAAACTCATCATGTCGGACGAAGGGTTCACCGGCAGCATCACCTGCGAATAGTTTGATTTGGAGTACAGTGTGTCGCTGTTTTCGGCTTCTGTTATTAATACATTGTTTACGGTTAATGAAGCATTAGTGTTTTCGGCGTAAAAACTGACCACTACGGCCGTCCGGTTCGATTCTTCGCAGAATTCTTCGCACGAAAAAGCAACCCATGCAATAGAGGCAATGCTTCCCCACATCAGGATTTTCAACATCAATGACGCAACAAATCGAAGATAGACCATCTTTGAACGGTATAAATTTTGCCGACAAAAATACATAATTTTGGCAGGAAAATCGGCTGTTTTCTTTATTTTCTTTTAAAATGAATACCGGATTGCTGTATTAACGAACCATTGGATAAAAAAAACTACACCAAGAGAAATCATCAAAAAACAGGTAATATTTTGGTAACCGAACTCTTGCTTCAAAATGCTTTTTTCTCTACTTTTGGCTGTTTTACATCAAGTAAAGCAGCATATCAAAGTGAATATGAATAATACAGGTTTTTTGGATGCTTAAAGTAGGAATCACCGGCGGAATCGGCAGTGGCAAGACATCAGCATGTACGGTTTTCGAAACGCTGGGCATCCCGGTATATTATGCCGACACGCAAGCCAAGCAACTGATGGATACCGACCCCGGACTGAAAGCCTCCCTGCAGGGCTATTTCGGGAGTAGCATTTACTGTGATGGAAGATTGGACCGCCGCAGAATGGCAGAAATTATCTTCAACGACAAAACAGCGCTCGAAAAGGTCAACAATTGGGTACATCCGGCCGTAGCCCGCGATTTTGAATCGTGGTGTACCTGGCAAACGTCACCGTATGTGCTCGAGGAAGCGGCCATCATTTTCGAAAGCAATACTGCGCACCGGTTTGATAGGATTATACTGGTAACCGCCCCCGACGCCATACGCATCGAACGGGTTTGTGCCCGCGACCACATTACCCAAGAAGCAGTGCGCAAGCGCATGGCTAACCAATGGCCCGAAAAAAAGAAAATATCATTAGCCGATTACATCATACACAACGGCAATACACTGGTTACGCCACAGATAATGGAAATACACAGAAAACTATTGAATATCGAATATTGATAATTGAATATTTACCTTGCAGTCGTAAGATTAAGAAATATCCAATCAACAATATTCAATTCAAAACGTAACCTGAAACAACATTTATCCGTAAAACCATGTTGTATAATTTTGTTTTCAAATAAAAAAATCATCAAATGAAATTACTCTTTTGTTCTTTAACATTGACATTTTTCTTTGTTCAAATAGCTTTTGCACAGGATTACATTCCCACAGCAGCGGATATCAAGCATTTTCCACAAACCAAAACCGTCATGGTACTCGAGGACAACCCGATGTGCGAATACAACCTCGCGTTAGACGAACTTGTGCCGAATGAATGGACTGCCACGCCATACGATTTTCTCACCTGGAAGAAGTTCGAAGTACAAAAGAAAGACAAAAGTCTGTCATTTCTGATTCTGAATAAAGTAACATTCGAAAAGGATAAAAGCAATGCACGTTACCTGTTCATGAGTCTGTTACTCGGAGGTAATGCCAGGGGGCTGTCGGATATGCCCGATCTGTGTTCCATACCGCTCGCATACTATGGCGCTCAGGAGGAAACATACATATATAAAATAGGTATTTTTCTGCGGTTCATACAGAATCATGTCAAAGTGATCACCGATAATCCCAGCATCGCATCCAAAAATATTTTCGAATATTACAATAAAAACATCCTGAAACTGGACGGCAAAACACTGTACCTGATTGCCGGCGAATTAGCCAAAGATGTAAATACCGAAGCCAAGATCAAAAAAGTATACGATGGCCCATTCAAGCTGGTAACCAGGGAAGATATCCAAAAAGCCATCGCTAACAAAGATCCCAATGTTGTTTTCCTTCATAAAGTAGGCCCGGGCAAAAGTCAAACCGATGCCCGGTGCTACAAAATACTGGTCGGGGCCGCCGATGCCCAGTTCTATTATTTCGATTATCACAAAATCGACAGCAAATCGCCCGATGGTTTCTTAACCTCAGATTTCAAGAAACTCTCACGAAAGAATTAAAAAGGAGTCGGGTCTGGCGAGTGATAATCAATGAAAAGTTGCATATCCTCAAACAGCCTCTCGCATAGATCGCATGGTTAGCCTATGGGAGTAAAATCATCCTTTCCTACTCCACAGAGCGGGCACTCCCAGTCATCGGGAATGTCTTTGAAAGCTGTTCCGGGCTGTATGCCACTGTCAGGATCACCTTCGGCCGGATCATATATATATCCGCATACGTTGCATTGATACTTTTCCATGGCCATATGATTATCGTTTACCCAGATCGTGATTGATGCAGTACAAGCCATGCACCCCGAATATGTTGAACTGGTCCAGGATGCCTTTGGCATTTTCTTCTTCTTCCACCTGTTCGTTGACGAACCATCTCAGGAACTCCTGCGTTGCTTTGTCGTTTTCGGCAATAGCCAGGTCGACTAATTTGTCGATCAGTTCCGATACGCGACATTCGTGTTGATGCACATGTTCGAATACGGCTTGCGGGCTATCCCATTGGGCCGGTACAGCATCAATCTGGCTGATAACCGCCTTGCCTCCGCGCTTCACCGCATAGTCGATCAATTTATGCGCATGTTCCAGTTCTTCCGCTGTCTGTTTCTTCATCCAATGTGCACAGCCATCAAGACCGGCATCCATAAAATATACAGCCATCGACAGGTAAAGATTCGAAGACCACATTTCTGCTTTGATTTGCTCATTAAAAGCATCCGATAATTTTTTTGTAAGATTCATTTTACACTATATTAATTGGTTATGAAAAAAAACGTTTTAATAAACCCCGGAGCGCTTTCAGCCTCAACGCGCGCTTTCAGGTTGCTTGTATCTTATGATCAACAGTTGAATGCATCAAATGTTGCAAAATGGCTAAATTGATCATTCGTTTATCACATTAACTGTATTGATTTTAAATTTTAAATTAATATTCATTACAAAACTATGGCAAATTATTATGGATAACAAATTTTCTGAAAAAATTTTTGCTTTTTTGTGCGCAATAAATCGAAGCATAACATTTAAAAAGAGTTTATCTTTGAAGTGGAATAAATACTAAATTTCTGGATCATGGGACAAATCCGGTTGAACGGGATGGAGTTTTATGCCTGTCATGGCTGTTATCACGAAGAGCAAGTAATAGGTAATCGTTTCGTGGTAGATATTGTGATGGATGTGGATATGGGGAGAGCCTCATACAGTGACGATCTGTGCGATGCGCTGAATTACGCAGAAGCATACGAATTAGTGAAACAGGAGATGGCTATACGGTCGCATTTGCTGGAACATGTGAGCGCACGTATCCTGGACAGGCTTTTCGAACACTTCCCGCGATTAGATCGTGCGGAAGTATGTGTAGCCAAACTGAATCCACCCATTTGCGGACAAGTGCGGAGCGTGAATGTGAGTCAGCAGCGTTCGCGGTAAATATCCCGCAAAGGCACACGGTTTTTTCTTTTTTTCTTCAGCGATCGTTGTGCCTTTGTGGGCAATAGTGTATCTTTGCCATCTTTCATTATCAAAAAAGTATCATATGTTATCATCATGTTTCAAATCCATTTGGATATTTTGCCTGTTTTTTGTCCTGTCTGCGGTTCATGCGCAGGATTTCGACCTGCAAACACCGCTGCCGGTAGACACTGCTGTCAAAACAGGCCGTTTGGACAACGGGTTGGTCTACTACCTGCGAAATAACGGAAAGCCCGAAAAACGTATTGAACTCCGGCTGGCCGTAAAAGCGGGATCGATCTGCGAAACCGATCAGCAAAAAGGACTGGCTCATTTTGTGGAACACATGTGTTTCAACGGAACAAAAAATTTCAAGGAAAACGAACTGGTGAATGTGCTGGAAGAGATGGGCGTTAAGTTTGGCGCCGATTTGAATGCTTACACCAGCTTCGACGAAACGGTCTATAAGCTCCAGGTGCCGTCGGATCGTGCAGACCTGATTGAGAAAGCGTTCCAGGTACTCGAAGACTGGGCGCATCAGGTGACTTTTGCCGATAAGGATATCGACGACGAGCGCGGTGTGATTGTGGAAGAGTGGCGGCTGGGGCTTGGCGCCGAGGATCGCATGCTGAAAAAATACCTGCCGGCGCTGCTCAAAGATTCGCGTTATGCCGAACGGTTGCCCATCGGCGATATGGACATCATCAAAAAGGCGCCTTATTCGGAGTTTCGTAAGTTTTATAAGGACTGGTACCGTCCGGACCTGATGGCAGTGGCCGTAGTGGGCGACATCCCCCTAAAGGAAATGGAAAGCAAGGTGAAACAGCATTTTACCGCACTGACAAACCCGGCCGATGCGCCGCAACGCATCGAATATGATATTCCGGGCAACAAGGATCCGCTGATTACAATTGTTACCGATAAGGAGGCAACCGCCAATATTGTACAATTGCTCGTCAAGCATCCCAGGATCATAGAAAAAACGGTGGGCGATTACCGGGACATGCTGATACAGCAACTGTATAACGGGATGATCAATAAACGGTTCAACGAAATAGCACAGGAGCCCGATGCTCCCTTTATGTATGCGGGCAGCGACTATTCCAGCTTCCTCGGCCCGATTGATGCTTATGCAGTTTATGCGGTAGCAAAGGAAAACGAGATCGAGAAATCGTTAGAGGTTTTACTGTTGGAAAACGAGCGGGTGGAAAAGTTCGGGTTTACGCAAACCGAACTGGATCGCGAGAAACAGGATGTATTGACCGCTTATGCACAATCGGCAAATGAAGCAGGTAAGATCAATTCGGACAGGCTGGTGGATGAGTATGTCCGTAATTTTGTCAACCAGGAACCGATACCCGGCATCCTCACAGAAAATGCTTATGCGCAGCATTTTATCCCCGATATTACATTGGAAGAAGTAAACCGGCTGGCAACGAAATGGTTTACGGACGAGAATATGTGCCTGATTGTTATGGCGCCTGAAAAGGACGGCATCAGTATCCCTGCGGAAAACGACCTATTGCAGATATTGAAAGATAGCAAACAGGTCAATCTCACGGAATATGTCGACAAGGTGGTGGACGAACCGTTGCTGGAAAAGAAACCGGAAGGTACCCGTGTGTTCCGTCGCAAGGTAGACACCGATTTTGGGTATACCGAACTTATTTTTATGAATGGGGTACATGTTCTTTTGAAATCGACCGATTTCAAGAATGACCAGGTACTCTTTTCCGGTTTCAGTCCGGGAGGTACATCGCTTTATCTCAACGAGGATTACATGTCGGCTATTATGGCTACGAGCATTGTTACCATGAGCGGGTTAGGCGATTTCGACCAGATTGCCCTCGGTAAGAAACTGACCGGCAATACGGCCAAACTATCGCCTTATGTCGGCGAGATATACGAGGGCGTTAGCGGATCGACGGCGCCAAAGGATCTCGAAACGTTGCTACAGCTCAACTATATGTATTTTACGGCAGTGAGGCGTGACGAAAAGGCTTTCAATACCTTGATTTCGCAATTCAAAAACCAGGTGGTAAACATGCGTGCCAACCCGCTGTATGCATACATGGATACGTTGTACAGGGTGGTAACGAGTAACAACCCGCGTACTGTGACCATCCCCACCGAGGAACAAATCGACCGCATCAGGCTGGATAATGCGCTGTATATCTTCAACGACCGGTTTGCCGATGCCAGTGATTTTAAATTCGTGATGGTAGGCAATTTCAATGTTGATGAGGTAACACCCCTGCTCGAGACCTACCTGGGCGGGCTTCCATCGAAACGGCGGGTGGAAACCTGGCGTGATGTGACGCCTGTGTTTCCGGCTGGCATTACCAGGTTTGATTTTGCACGTAATTCGGAAGATCAGAGCCGCGTGAATATATTCATGAAAGGACCCTTCAAGTGGAATCTCAAGGAGCGTGTTTATTTCTCGATGTTTACGGATATATTGAACATTAAGTTGCGCGAGTCAATGCGCGAAGAGCAGGGCGGGGTGTATGGCGTAAATGCGTCGAATAATGTGAGTCAGTATCCCAAGCCACGGTACTCGCTGGATTTTGTGTGGGGATGTTCGCCGGAAAACGCAGAAAAATTGACCGCTACGGTATTCGATGAAGTCCGGAAGATTAAAGCCGACGGGCCGACCGATGTTGACCTGGATAAAGTGAAGGAAACACTCATCCGCGAACGCGAGACCGCCATGAAGGAGAATTCGTACTGGCAGGCAGCGCTGTTGAATACATACCGGCAAGGCGACAAGTTGACGACGTTCGAGGATTACAAGAAGTTGATCAATTCGGTGAAAGCGAAAGATATTCGCAGGATTGCCCGGCAATACTTCAATGAGGCGAATTATGCAGTGGGTAAGTTGATGCCGGCTAAAAACTGAGGTTACCCATTCAGTTTCAATTATACGAATTTTTCCCTCTTTTGCAGGTTTAGCAATCCTGCCATCATCCACACCATGCTGCCCGCGAAAAGGAAAAGCCGGCTTTTGATGATGGTGTTTTCCCAAATGACCGGCAAAATGTTGCGGGGCGCTTCGTAAGGGTTGAGCATGATGCTCCAGAATGTACGCCGCATGGAATCCGTATCGCTAAAAATGAGCAACAGTATACTGATGATGATCATGATAACAGCTGTGCCATTGCCGCTCCGGGTGATGGTGGAGAACATGAAAGTCAGGTTGCCGTAGAACAACACCGGTAACATCAACTGTGCCGCCATGCCGAATGGATTTACCGGGTACATGAGGATCGTGGCAAAGAATGCAAAAGCGGCCAGGATGAAGAAAACAGCCGCGTAGATCATCAGCAGCCGCACGCCCCAAACCTTATACCTGTAGTCGGGTATGCCGAAAAGTATTTCGAGGATACGGCTATCCTCGTCGTTCTGGATGCCAAAAACTGTCGGGTAAAAAATAAGCAATACGCTGGGAAAAACCAGCAGGTCATAGATGAGCGCTTCGTTGATTTCGACACGGTTCCATGCAGCCTGGAACATGAAGAATCCGAAAAAGCCCAAAGCCGCCAGCAGAAACCAAATAAATTTTCCGGCAAAGATCACCTTCAGGTTGTACTTCACCATGCGGGGAACGAGTTTTATGATTTGCGAAAAGGTCATGATCAGGGTTTCGATTCAGGTTCAAAGATATACTTTTTTCAATTTCAAAAAATAAAAATTTGGGAACAGGGTCTCGCAAAGGAGCTAAGAACAAAATCAGTCACGGACTAACCCAACCTAGCCAAAACCCCCTCTGATTTATTTTTTTATTTTTCCGTTAGGGATGTTTCTTTCTCAACTGTCTTTAATATTAACATCAAAATAAAAGATGAAGGAGCTTTTTTATAAATATTTTTCAGGTAAAACCACCAAAGAAGAAGAACGGCGCGTGATGGATTACGCAGAGTCGTCCAGTACTGCGCGAGGTGAATTTCTTGGCGAACGCAAGCTTTGGGATGCCTGTACCCTTCATGGCGATTTGTGTACAAAACCTAAAACCACAGGGAAACGGCAACCGGCTTATATCCAATTATTGAAGATTGCTGCTTTTTTTACCCTTGCTATTTCCACAGGCTGGTCAGCGTGGTATTTGGGACAAACCGGTGACGGCCCAATGCAAACCGTGCGCGTGCGCCCGGGCAGTGGCGCGGAACTGACCCTTGCCGACGGCTCCAAAGTCTGGCTGAATGCTAATACTGAATTTTCATACCCGTTATCGTTTGGGAAAAAGCAGCGTATGGTAACCCTTTCGGGCGAAGGCTATTTTGAAGTGAATCCCGGCAAAAAGCCCTTCATTGTCCGCACCGGGAAATATGATGTGGAAGCATTGGGTACCACCTTTGATATTGATGCTTACCCGGATAATGATGAGATTACAACATCGCTGGTTGAAGGATTGGTAAAGATACGTACCCCAAACCATGCTGTCGAAGATGTGATCCTGAAGCCGGACGAATATCTTTCCATGGGAAACGATACGTTTCAAAAAGGAGCATTTACCGATCACAGTCATTTTCTTTGGCGCAATGGGATACTTTATTTTGATGATGTATCTTTTCCGGATATGATTAAAATGCTGGGAAAACACTATCATCTCAAAATAGCAATACAAACCCCGGCTGCGATGAATTATCGTTGTACCGGAAAGTTCCGCCAGGCCGAAGGTATTGACCACATCCTGAGAGTACTGCAAAAGGATGTAGATTTTAAATATGAACGATTAGAGGATAATCAAACGATTATTATCAAGTAACATGATAACCGGATTCGTACATAATAATAAAGCAGGTTTTTTCTTCTTGATTTTATATTGCAAAATCAAGGGAATCACTTGTGTCACAAAATCATTTTATCAATCAAAAATACAGTTGCCTATGAATATGCCTCGCTAATACATGTAAAAAATGCCGGAAAGCGCTCCAACACTGACCGGCACAAAAGTAGACACCTAATTTCCCGGGAAGGGATTTATCAAGTATCAATTATCAATTTTAATTCAACAAAAGTATGACTTTTTATTGTAAGTATTTATATCCAAAATTTAAAAAGTATTTTTCACACATCATGAAAATATCGTTTGTGATCATTTTAGCCGTTTTATTCTGTTCGTTTACCGAAAAGGCAGTTTCTCAAAATGCGCGGGTAAGCATCAACGCCCGGAACGTGTCCGTAAGTGAGCTTTTGACCCGGATCGAAAGCCAAACGGATTATTTGTTTGTATACAGCAAGAATAATGTGGATGTCAACCGCAGGGTGACAATACGTACAAAAGAGGAACCGGTTGCCCGGGTCCTTAATGAAGTGTTTCGGGATACCGATGTGCGCTATGCCATGGAAGGCACGCATATTGTACTGGTACCCAAAAGCCGGGTCGGGGAGAAGGATGACCTGCCGGCGATAGAAAGAGTGCAGCAGATTTTCGTTAGCGGCACTGTTGTGGATATGGCAGGCGATCCATTGCCTGGGGTAAATGTAACTATTAAGGGAACGACTACCGGAACGGTGACCGGCATTGACGGGCAATACCGCATCAGTATACCTGACCGTGATGTCACCCTTTCCTATTCATTTGT
>JAISDP010000281.1 GCA_031264715.1 Bacteroidales bacterium | reverse complement strand
ACATAGCCAATGATGGAAATATCCTCATTTCCCACCACCTTGTCATAATCCGTAACAGGTATCGTAAACAGCAGTTCGTAATCGTCGCCGCCGTTAAGCGCCACAATAAGCGGTTCCAGGAAAAGCTCTTCGGCTATCGCCACGGTTTCGTCGGCGATGGGTATCTTGTGGTGGTGTATTTTGCAACCCGCGCCCGATGCTGTGCAGATGTGCAACAATTCGGACGACAGGCCATCGGAAATATCAATCATGGCAGTGGGGAGCAGGTTAGCGGACGCAAAAAAGTCGACGATGTCCCGTCGCGCTTCCGGTTTCAACTGTCGTCCTACCACATAACCATAGTTATCCAGTTGCGGCTGTATAGTCGGATCTTCCTCGAACAGCTTCTTTTCGCGTTCCAACACCTGCAATCCCATGTAAGCAGCGCCAAGGTTGCCCGACACACAGATCAGATCGCCTTTTTGCGCCTTATTGCGGTATGTAACCTTTGCGGGATCGACTTCGCCAATGGCGGTGACGGTAATCATCAGCCCTGTGACCGACGGTGCGGTATCGCCGCCCACCAGGTCGACCCAGTGACGTTCGCAGGCAAGTTTCAGTCCCTGGTAGAGCAACTCCAGCGCTTCCACCGAGAACTTGGCCGATACGGCTATGGAAACCAGCAGTTGCCGCGGCATGGCATTCATCGCATACAGGTCGGAAAAACCGACAATAGCCGCTTTGTAGCCCAAATGCTGCAACGGCACATACGTCAAATCGAAATTGACGCCCTCTACCAATGTATCCGTGGTTACGGCCAGCGCCGTATCCCCATAGCGGAGAATGGCAGCATCGTCGCCGATACCTTTCACTGTAGTGGGCTGTGCAGGTTTAATATCGCCGGTCAACCGGCTGATCAGCCCAAATTCGCCTATTTTGCCAATATCCATGTTTTTGCGGCTTCTATGATGTTGTCTTTTTGAGGATCTTTAGTACTTAATGCGATGGAGTAATCCGGCTCGATGCCCGATTCGATACTTCGTTTGCCGGTATCGAACACCGGGTTGGTCGACAGTTCCACGGTCCATCCATTGTATAGCTCTGCGGAGACAGGCACGCCACCGCCGCCACCCGTGCGATCGCCCATCGTGTATACCTGCGGCAAATTACTCATCATGGAAACAAACAGGTTGGCAGCGCTGTAAACCCGCCTGTTGGTGATTATCACCACTTTTCCGTGGAAGCGGTGCAAACCGTCAGGTTTCACGTGCCGCGCATAATAATCGCTGAAATCATCGTGTCCTTTGCCTGTTTTGTAGCGAACATAGCCTATATGCGTCTTTTCGCGTACAAACTTCGACGCGAGCGTATATGCCTCCGAAACCAGTCCTCCGCCATTATTGCGCACATCAATGATTACCCCTTTAAGCCCTTCAAACCGGGCTATGGCATTATCCAGGTCGTTACGGTTAAACTTTTCGGAAAGAGACGGGCAACGGAGGTAGCCGATCGATTCGGGCAGGATGGAAAAAGTTGTTTCGTTGTTCAAATACCCGGTGCGCCGGTTCGTGTAGAAGCTAATCCTGTCCAGGTCAAAATTCTCGAGGTAAGGAGTATACCACCCGGTAAAGGTGCGGGTAGTGAAACCGTCGCTCAGGCATACGTGGCCGTCGCGTAATTCTTCCAGCATCATGGCTATCGTACCGAACAGGTGTGGCGATGAAGGGTCTTTGTCGCCATAGCTCGCCCAATCATGGTAATAATGATCATATACCTCATCCCAATCGACATCCTTTTCTCCAAAAAAACAATAACGTTCGTCGATAATTTGCCACAATAAATTAAAGTTGTTCTGTGCTGTATTCGACTTTTGTTCATCCATGAACAGGTTATTGCACGATGAGAGCAACAGCAACAAAAGCCCCAACCCTACCCTTCTCCTCCGACGGGAGCGGGAACGGAGCGTTTTACACTTGTATGGACGGGAATTGATCATTTAGTCTGAACCCCCTATATCGTCTGGTACTCGCTCAGCATCTTGAAGAGCTTGTCGAGTTTGGGCGACAGGATGATTTCTGTACGGCGGTTTTTCGAGCGGCCGTCGGCTGTCGCGTTATCGGCAACGGGGAAATACTGGCTGCGTCCCGACGGAATGATCTGTGTGGGATTCACCCTGTACTCGGTGGTAAGAATACGAACCACCGATGTGGCGCGAAGCACGCTCAGATCCCAGTTATCGGTAAAACGGCTGGTTTTGATAGGGATATTGTCCGTATGACCTTCAATGAAAATGTCGATTTCAGGCTGTTTGGTCAACACATCGGCCAGCAGGGCGAGCGCTTCCTTACCGCGTTTGTCCACATCGGCGCTGCCCGACTTGAACAGCAGTTTGTCCGACATGGCCACATATACCTTGCCGTCGCGCATCTGTACGGTCAACTCGTCGGAACTGAACCCGATCAAAGCATCGGTAACCTGAGTGAGCAAGCCGTTCACCATATCGTTCTGCTTTTGGATGATCGCCTTTAAATCGTTGATGGTACGCTCACGTTCGGCCAGGTCGCCGCTTTGACTCTTCAGTAAAGCATCCATCTTTTCCTGTTGCGACATATTGGAGGTCAATAATCTTTGCAACTCGCGTATTTGCCGGCCTTGGCGGGAGGTATCCGTTTCAAGCCCTGCCAGCATTTTGTTTTGACTTTCAATGGTCGAACTCATCGCCTGTACTTGCTCTTCAGCGCTCAGACGCCCATTTTCAGAGGCAACAAATTTCTTCTTGCCGACGCACGATCCCAGCGCTGCTACCATCATGAGCAATACAACCGGTGTTAATAAACACGTTTTCATAAATTTCAATTTTTGATTAAATACTTCATCCGGATCTTGCAATTCTAAAATCTGTATCCGATACCTAATTTTACGCCCCACTGGAACAGTTCGTTCATTC
>JAISDP010000187.1 GCA_031264715.1 Bacteroidales bacterium | reverse complement strand
GGAAAGTGGGAAAGCAGCAGCATGGGGGGACAATTCGACAGTCGGAATCAAGCCCAGATGCACGAAAACATGATGGGCGGCGGCGGTGGAAACGGCTTTGCTGACGGCATGCTCGGCGCCGTGTGGAAATTTTTCTGTCTCGTTCCGAGACTGTTAGGCCTCGCTGTTGGCGGCCTGTGCGGTCTCATCTTGAAACTGGGCATGGCCGGCAGGGTAATCCTGTCGGCGCTGGCAGCCGCAGGCGCGTTAATTATTCTGGCGGTAATTGCCACCGGACTTATCCATTCGGATCATGTTGTGGTAAAAACCGCAGTGGGAATTGTAGAGATTGTAGCTGCGCTGGCAGTGGGGGCGTGGTTCTGGCTTTTTCACTACAAGGTTGTCAGGCAGATACCCTATCGGCAGTTTGTAGCCCTCGCCACCCGGTGCATGATGATATGCTTTTGGGGTACGGTTGTCCTCGGCATTGCACTTGCGGTGGGCAGCGACATGAAAAGCGGAGCCGTGACGGGCATGTCCATGGGCATTTCGCTGACGGCTGCCATTGTGTACTGGCTGTGGAAAACAAAAGGCTACGATGGCGCGGCAGAAGAAGAAATTGATTTCGACAGCCTGCACAAGTCGGCTGAAAGCGGCGACAGCCAGGCAATGTTGATGCTTGCGAGCGCCTTTTTTGACGGCGTTGGCGTGACGCAAGACAAGGCAAAAGGTCTGGAATGGTACAAAAAAGCAGCCGATAGCGGCAATGCGGTAGCCCGGTACAACCTTGGCGTACTCTATTTCGACGGCGATGGAGTAAAGCAGGACAGGAAAAAATCACTCGAATGGTACCGGAAAGCCGCTGAAAACGGTCACTCCCTGGCGCAATACTGCATGTATCTGGCATACGCCGCACCCGAAGCAGGTTCAGGTATTAACAAAGACCCCGGCAAAGCTATGGAATGGCTCGAAAAATCGGCTGCAAATGGCTGCCCGGAAGCACAGGAAGATTTGGCAGAATAGAAAAACGGGAATTAAATTTTAAATTCACATTACATGAATAATAATTCACATCACATGAATCTTTTTTCAAATGTTTAGAAACAGGTTTAATTTGAGGAATGTGGCTGCAATAGCAGTCTGCCTCGCAGGAATAACCATCTTTTCGGGGTGCGATGAAACGGAAAACGTCCCCGATATTAAGCCGGAAAACGAAGCGGCGCTGACGCAAACCGCCTTCGCCGACGAAACGGACGTGAAAAGCGATGTAACCTTTGTTGCTGCAGGCGCATGGACATCGTCCATCACGGAAGGCGCTGCATCCAAGTCCGCAGGTATGGCAACCGGGTCCGTAAAGGCCGGAGCGGGTTCGTGGATCACCATTACCCCCGACCACGGCGATGCGGCAGGGAAGTACACCATGAACATCAGCCTCGAACCGAACTACACGGGCAGTGACCGTAAGGTAATTGCCACCCACCAGGGGCGCAAGACGGCGGTCTCAGTCTCGCGAGACCGCCGTCTCAGTTTCGCGTTGTCGCCGTCTCACGATCGCGTTGTCGCCGTCTCACGATCGCGTTGTCACCGTCTCACGATCGCGTCATCGCCGTCTCGCGAAAACGTTCTCGCCGTCTCGTGGAAGCGGCGCCATTCGACCATAGCAGCCGTTCCAACCCTGTCAGTGGTCTCTGACCCTGACAGCGGTGGTAGAAGCAGCGGTTCCAACCCCGTCGGCAAAGACACACGCAGCCTGACAGGTTGGTATACGCAAGCTTACGTATACCAACCTGTCAGGGAAAGCATATCAATAGAAAAAGATGCACCGCCACCGGACCAAAACCCCGCATGGGGTTTCATATGATGAATCTCCTACGGAGATTGGTTGATGTTTTCCGCATTGATTCTATGGATATGAATGCCCTGACGGGCAACGTTCCATCATTCGGCGAAATCCCGTCAGGAATGACATATTGGTAGAAGGCATTGTCGGTTAATATCGACAAAGTCCCGTCAGGGATGAAATGTCGGTAGAAAATCCCGGCAATGATGATTGAAAAACCTTATTTCTACCTAATTTCCCTGACAAAACAACCTCAGTAGCCCGGAAATCACATATGCAATGACCTCATTACCTAATTGATACACGCATTTCGCTTTTACAGGATTCATGTCAAATTTAATAAGGTAATGAGTCCCCCATTAAGCACGCTCAATGCAAAAAGCATATAACTACCCTGAAAAATTAAGCCTCTGCAATCGGCTTAATTTTAACTATTTACACATGAGTTATATGAAAGGTCGGAAAACTTTTATGCGACAATCTGCTCTCTACTGAGGTTGTTTTTGTTATTGAAATAAGGTGGAAATGAGGTTCAAAATGCCATTCCCATGATAATCCCCAAAGGGGAAATATACAAAACCCTGTCAGCGGTGGAGTTTTTGCAAAGCGACCTTGTGCAGCGTTGCAAAGCGACCTTGTGCAACGTTGCAAAGAGGCGCGCCGTTGTCACCGCTTTTTCCGATGGCATATATCCGCATAGAGGCAGGTCAGGCACTTCTTGGGATCATCGGTTTGTGTGAAAGGCATATCGCTCAGGAACATCTCGGCCAGTAGCCGGTTCAGTTCCGCACCGAACTCTTCTGCAACATCGAAATAATTATCAACAGGCTGATTCGAAAGGCAGATACGCGAATCGTATTTTTCCGCAAAGAGTTCTTTCATGATATACAGGCTGGAACTGATGCGCGGGTACTTTTGGGCGCGGTCGATGTGTGTCATGCAGGCATACACAAGGGTCTGCAAGACGGCATGGTTACCGGCTTTATCGCGGTTGAACAGATCGGCGATGCCAGCAAATTTGCGCTGGGCGTTACCCGTTTTGTAATCGATGATGCGCAGGGTATTGTGGGAGTAATCCAGCCGGTCGATGTAGCCGTGCATGTTGAGATGGGCGGTACTACCCTCGCCGAAGACGGGTATGCGTACTTTTATTTGTTTTTCGAGGCTTTCGATGGTAAATGGCGCAACGTCCCTGTCCACTTTGAGGATACGCATGATGTATTTCAACAACACCTCGCGGATGATGATGTTTCGACCCGTGATATCGCTATCTGTCACCTGATCCACATGGAAATAATCTTCGGCGAAAGCCCTGAGCAAAGCTTTCTGTATACTTTGCCGGTCTTTTTGCAACAGTGCGATGCCCTGCCCGGTTATTTCTTTGCCAAGATATGGCCGGTAAACCAGCTCCATCGTTTTGTGGAGCAGCTTGCCAAAAACCGACTGGTCGATTTCGTCCGTTACCTCGTCCAGTTCTGTTAACCCGTCAACATAACGGAAGTAGAACTTCAGGCGGCAGTCCAGATAGCTGTTGAGCGCGCTGGGCGACAGTCTCCTGATTTCGCCGTTTTCCGCAAGGTACATGCCAAGTATGCGGCGCACCTCGTCCGTCCGTTCTTTCACGATGGGTATATCGCGACCGATGTTCACACGGAAGGTGATGTTACGCTGCTGCACGCCAAATACGGGTTCGTATACCAATTGACTGAGGAAACGGCTCATTTCGCCTGTATTGCGGTCGGTAGCCGCCGAATTGTAAATCAACCGTACATCCGAGGCCCGCTGTATCAGCCGGTAGAAGTGGAAGGCGCTCATGGCATCGTAACGTTCGGATGTGGCCAACCCGAAACCTTTCCGCAAGTTGTACGGTATAAACGATTGTTTGGGGTTGCCTTTAGGGAAAACGCCTTCGTTCATCGACAGGATGATCACGTGGTCGAAGTCGAGCGCCCGTGTTTCGAGCATTCCCATCAATTGAAGTCCTTTCAGGGGTTCGCCGCTGAAAGATATTTTGAGCTGTGCGAAAACTTTGCGCAACAAACGGCAAAACACGTGCACATCCATGTCGATGTCGTCCGTTGCCAGCACATCACGGATGCGCTGCAAAGCTGTGTAGAACGTGTAAAGATATTCCAGTTGAAAGCCTCTTCTCCCGGCCCCCTCCCCGGGAGAGAGGCGAGTGTCGTCCGGATGCGCCGCATTGCCCCTCTCTACAGGAGAGGCAGGGGGAGGGATTGAGGTAAAGTGAACCACAATTTCCGAAACGATTCTCATCAGGTATTCCGAAAAGCCCCGGGCTTTGGCGCATTGCACAAAAATATGCTGTAACAGGCCGTGCCCCGATATTTCTGTTGCCGGGACGTAGATCCTGTTGTGCTCGATGATCGATTTAATGACGGAGCCGGCTACATCCGGAATAATATCCTGGATATAGGGATGATACAGGATCATGCATACGTCGTGGTGATAGAACCGGGGCCCGTCGGCATAGATACGGATATGCTGCTGCAATGAGGCCAGTCGCTCGAAAAGACTGTTTGCAGGCGAGTACGTGAACGGGTAGCCCATAGTGATGTTGATGTCGCGGGTAGCTTCAGGAAGCGACGAAAGCACAGGCAACAACAGGTGTTCATCCGGAAGCACCACTGCTGTCCTGTTCCAGTCCAGGTTTTCCCCTTTTTCCTGTGAGGAAAGGTTTTCGAGCATTTGTCCGGCTAACTTGGCTTGTCCGGTATCGGACGGTACGGAAATGATTTCAATACATTTGGACGGGTCGATGAGGTTCCGGGCATCGAAATTCCATTCGGGAGGGAACCGGCGGAGATTTTCGCGCATGAAAGTCCCGGCTTCGTGCCATTGGTTGGCCAGGTAATAATCGTCGTAATCCCAGAAAAAAATACTCCGGTCCTGCTTCTGCAACGATCTGAAGAAATAGGATTCGCAAGGCGTCAAGGCATTGAATCCTATGAACACGTATTTCTCGTAGGGACCGTGTGTAGCATTACCTTCGCGCAGAAGACGCGTCGCTTCGCGCTGTATCATTCCTTCGTAGCCAAGTGATTTCGCTTTCAGACGCTGCTTGAACGAGTCGTATATGAGGTACAGCGACGGCCAGATGGAGGCAAAATCAGTTTTAAGCGAACCGCTGTTGCCGCCGTTGAAATCCTGCCAGAATACACGGATGGCATTTTTCTGCTCTTCGGTCAGATAGTCGAAAAGCCGGTCGATTTCCTTGAGGTCGGACACGTTGCGGAATAAGTCGCGGGCATCCACCAGGTGTTTGTCCACGTCGTCGAAATCATCCAGAAGCATTTCGCCCCAGAAATAAAATTCCTCGAAACTTTCGTCTGTTGGCTTGTGTTGCTTGAATGCCCGGAAAAGATCGACAATCAGGCTTAGGTTATCCGCCTGGGTCAGGCCGGTGATTTCCTCCATCAGTGAATTGAGCGAACGAAATGCCGGAGCCCATACGGGTTTTCCCGATAGCTGCGCCAGGTATTTCCTGAAAAACAAGCCTGCCCTGATATTTGGGAAAACAATGCAAAACCGGTGCAATTCCTCGCCATAAACGCGATACAGGTAGGCGGCGGCTTGTTCGAGAAACCCTTTCATGATGATTGATAATCGAATATTGATTATTAAAACGTCTCCCCGCCCCGCGTAACATCAGTCAAACAACTCCTGCAAAATCGTCTTCATCTCAGCTGGAGTCGCATTGACGGCCAGGAAATGTCCCTGCGCATCGACCAGAAATTCACCACCGCCGGCATTTCCGATTCCGAATTTTGTCCAGACGTCATGCCCGTCGTTCAACTCCAGAAGATTCACCCACGGATACCGATCCCTTTCCACCGCCAGATCCATAGACTCCTTCTTCTGTTCGCGCGCGATACCCACAACCGTAAATCCCCTGTCCTTATACTGTTCGTAAACCGGGATCATCTCCCTGCCGTGATTCCGGCAGGGACCGCACCACGACGCCCACAAATGAACAAGCGTGACGCGGCCCTTCATCAGTTCCGACAGCCTGACCTCCCTGCCCGTACCGGTATCCAAAGCCGCGACGTCGGGACAGGGTTTGCCCGTCTGGATTGCCGCCGCCTGCACGTAGCTTTGCAGCAGCGATGTATAAGGGTGGCGGGGATATTTTTTCTCGTACACGTCATGGAAGATCGCCAGCATGGGCGACACGTCCAGGTTATAATGTCTGTATTGAATAGCGTTACGTATATTTTCCACTAAAAACGTATATCCCGTAATATCCACGTGCATTTTCGCGTATTCCAGCAGGTTGTCCACATACACCGTCCGGTATATTCTCTCGCCCTCTTTTCTCAACAACTTCGCTTCCTCGCTCAAATCCTTCCCTTCCTTCTCCAGTTGGGAAATC
>JAISDP010000038.1 GCA_031264715.1 Bacteroidales bacterium | reverse complement strand
CGATCTATGTATTGGTGGCGGGATTTATCCTGCTTGGGATCGTGATGGTTACCAATGCCAAGTCACCCGCAATGAACAGCAAGGCGCTGGTATTTGAAACCGGTATATTCAAAACGTCGGTTCCATTCAATATCGCAGCCATCGGGATTTTCGGACTGCTGATATTCCTGTACGGATATTTCTGGTAAGCGTTGATAACGTAATATATATAATGTGTCATGTCATTCATCAAAAGCCGGATCAATGCGCCGATTACCGATTATAAATTCTAATAGTGGTAAAAATTGATAAATAATTGCAGGATTTTGTAACCATTGGGGCTTTTTATCGTATACCGACAAAGAAGATTTTGTCAGAATAATTCTGTATTAGTTGTTTTTTTTATCTTTGCAAATGATTTCATTTATCCAAATTTAAACTATGCGAAACATACGTTTTTCCATATTCCTGTTGATTGGCGGCGCTTGCATGCTCCTGTGCCCTTCGTGCAGCACATGCAGCCGGCAACAAACAGTAAGCGATCTAACCGTCGTTGATCTGGCCGATATGGCCATTGATTCGAGTTATGCCGACATGGCCCGGAGAGTGTTTTATGCTTTACCGACGCCTATCGAGATGTCCATGTTGATCAAGAGTTCGGGTATTACCTATCAGCCGGCCTTGCTGAACGAGCCGGCTAACGCATCGAAATATCTGACCAACCAGAAAATGGCGCTTAACTTCGGGATATATATCACTGATTTAACCTATGCCGGGCTTTTCGAGCAATCGCAAACCGTATTGCGCTACAAGCAGGCCATCTGGCAATTGACCGAAGGATTGGGTCTGCAATCGGCTATTGATCCCAATACCATGCAATCATTGGAGGCAAATATCAATGATAAGGATATGATGATGCGGATTATTTCCGATACGTATGCCTCATGTACAGCATCATTGAATGAAAACGACCGTTATTTCCTGACGTTGGCCATGTTGGTCGGCGGCTGGGTCGAAGGGATGTACATCGCAACCGGCATGACCGATGAAAAGCTGGTATCGAACGAAAGCCGGATGAAACAGTTGGTGATCAATCAGAAATTAACCTTCGACATGATCTGGCGGGCTATGTCCGATCTGAAAGATATCCCCGAAGTGACCGCCCTGATAAGCGAATTGTCGGGACTGGCACAGTTGTTCGACAAAGTAAACGTCAGCCAGACGTCAAATTCCGTTACTCCTGCCGACGACGGGAAAAGCAGCAACATCGCTTCCTCAAACATCCATAATGTTACGCCGGAGCTGTTCGCACAAATCAAAGATCAGATACAAATCCTGCGTCATAACTTTACAAAAAAATAAACTTCTATGCGACAAAAACATATATCGGCTTTAGCCCTTGTAGCATTTTTATTCGTGATGGCATTTTCATCGCCGGATGCCCGCGCACAATGCAAAGCTTTTGTAAAAAGCAGTTGTCTTCCTCAACTTGTCCCGTATATACACGACGGGAGTTACCAGGCTGTAATGATGAGCGAAGGCGAAGAGGCGGAAGTATATAAAACAATTTTCGCAGGACAGCAATACCGGTTGTTCATTTGCACGGACACTGCTTTGCCGAATGTTGAATTTGTGGTATCGGATATTCACCGCAATATCCTGTTCGATAACCGTAAAAACGGGAATGTAAAAATGTGGGATTTCAAATCCGATGCCAGCCAGCAAATCAAGGTGACAATACGCATACCCAAATCCAAAAAACAGGATGCCGGCGAGCAGGAAATCGTGTTTGGTTGTGTAGGTGTGCTTTTCGGATTGTTGGATCAATAACATGACAACGAAAACAGCAGTTCCCGGTGTGAGTTGTGATATAATGGAATCATGGGGCTAATTGTCATAGAAGGTTTGGACGGAGCCGGTAAGTCGACGCAGATCAACCGGTTGAACGAGTATTTGGTTGCTCGGGGTTACCGTTGCCATCAGTTACATTTTCCGCGCATCGACAGTCCCGTGTATGGCGAGTTGACAGCGCGGTTTCTTCGCGGTGAACTGGGTGATATACACCAGGTAAACCCATACCTGGTGGCCTTAATGTATGCCGGCGACCGCTTCGATTTCAAGCCGACCCTGGAAAAATGGCTGGATGCCGGGGAAATGGTTCTGCTCGACCGTTATGTATATTCCAATGTAGCTTACCAGTGTGCCAAAGTATCGAATAAAGAAGACAGCAAGGCTTTGCGCGAATGGATTCTGCATCTTGAATTTGAATACTATGGACTACCCAAGCCCGATTTGAATATTTTCCTTGATGTACCTTTCGTGTTTACCCGCCAAAAATTGGCGGACAACAGGGCCGGCAATGAACGTCAATATCTCCAGGGCAAAAAGGATATCCACGAAGCCGACCTCAATTTCCAGGAATCTGTACGCGAATCGTACCTTTCCCTATCGGACATCGACGGGTTCGTTAAAATCGATTGTAGCGACGGTCATGCTATGTTGCCTGTCGAACAGGTATTCAGTAAGATATTAAATGTTTTGAGTGAAAAATTAACCAATATAAAATGAAAGTGAAATCTTTTGTCACATTACTTTTAGTGTTTGCGTGGCTGGCCCCGGTTATGGCACAATACGATTTAGAAGCAAAGGAAAGAGAACGTATGTCTAAAGCCAGGGTAAAAGTTCAGACACAATGGACTCATGACTTTGTTGATGGAAAACCATCTGCTAAAGGTTATAAATCATCGGTCACGAAATTCAACACAAAGGGAAACATAACCGAAGTCACCAATTATAACGAAGAAGGAAAGATCATTTCGCTGATTGTTTATCAATATGACAGTAATCGTGGTAACAAGGTAAATTTCGAACGGTACCAGGGCAATCGTGAAAAGCTGCAGTACAGCCAGAAGCTTGTGTACAACGCCAAAGGTAACAAGATCAAAGAATATGGATATGACGGGGCTACCGTATACAGCAACACATACCAGTATGATGCGAATGATAAGCTTTCCGAGATCGCTTATACTGTGGACAATGCCCTTGTGGAAAAACGCAAATTGAAATATGCGGGAAACAAAACTGAAATAATGATTTATGATCCGAGTAATAATCTGACATTCAGGCAGGAAAACAGTTATAACGACAAGGGTTTATTGACAGCGGAAATAAAAACCGGCGGTAAAGGCAACGTGGTACACACCCTGGATTTGCAGTACAACACTTCAGGCGGCCTGACGGAAGAAATTAAAAAACGCGCGGGCGACAAGCTGGATTATCAGAAATTGTATTATTACGACAAGGAAAACCGCCCCATTAAGGAAGAAATCATCAACCTGGATGACACAAAATTCGTATCGCACGAATATCAGTATGACAATTTGGGCAATTTGATACTGGAAACCTGGAGGAAGAACGAAAAAGCAAAAGAAGCGTCATCGAAAAAAATCATATACGACTCCAGAGGACTCTATACGGAGATGGAATGTTATTATGCCACCTATAAATTAAAGTCCTTATATAAGTACACTTACGAACTTTATTGAAAAATGTAAAATTCCCGAAACTCAGTAGTACCGAAAGGCGTCTCTTTATCGAAGCGGCGTGCGAAACCTTACTGGTACGCATTGTTACTACCTTCCGGAATACCCGGAAATACGCTTCGTGGTTCGGGCAAAGCCAGGTAGAAACCGAACCGGTTGTATTCGATGCCCGGCGGAAAGAACAGGTTTTACAAATAAAAACAGCTATAGCACGGTGTCGGCATCTCGTGTGGGGACGCAAATGTTTGGTGGAATCCATTGCCGCCAAGCGGATGCTCAATCGTCGCCAGATTCCGGCAACATTGTATATGGGCGTTGCCAAAAACGAAAAAGGAAAACTCATTGCTCATGCATGGATTCGAAGTGGCGATATCTGGGTATCAGGCGGACGCAACCGTCACAAATTTACCGTAGTAGGCATTTTTTCGTGAAAACGACTCCTGAATTATGCATTCAAAATTCATAATTGTAGTATTCGACTCCTAAATTGTGCATTCAAAATTCAAAATTCTTTGTGTAACTTTGCAGCTTAATTCAAACATCATGGGATTTTTTTCATCATTATTTTCTCCGGTAAAAAGTGAGGAAGACAACCGGAAAAAAGTCGACCGGAAAAATTTTGACATTCTGAAATACGACGGCATACGTGCGCAACGTGCGGGTAAAACGGAATATGCAGTAAAGTGTTTTACCGAAGCCTTGAAAATACAGGCGGATTTCGAAACGATGAAATACCTGATGTCTGCCTGCTACATGTTGAATAAGCCTGACCAGGCGCTGGAAGTATTGAACACAATGGTCGACGCAGGAGAAGAGCCTGTAAGCACTTTATTGGCGCGCGCCAATCTTCTTTTCACGATGGGAATGAACACCGAAGCAGTAGCCGATTGCGTACGGGCCATTGAAATAGAACCGGAAAACCCCCTTGCGTACTTCCAGTTGGCTAAATCGGAACACGCGCTTGGCGAACTAACCAAAGCCATCGGTAACCTGGAAAATGCAACCCGGCTGAAAGATGACTTTGCCGAAGGTTATGCATTACGCGCCGGCATAAATCATACATTGAAAAACGGGAACGACGCATTAACAGATGTGGAAAAAGTGATTGAGCTGACGCCCGAAGATGAAATGGCTTATCTGCTCCGGGGACGTATTCACGAATTGTTGGGCGATACCGATGCTGCTTTCCTCGACTACCGGGAAGCGTCGGAGCTTAACCCGTTCAACGAAGAAGCCTATCTGCTTGCCGGCCAACTGATGATGGCACAGGAAAAATATGGCGAAGCCGTCACCCTTTTCGACGAAGCAATCGAACATAATGAAAAGTTTGCAAAGGCTTATATTGAAAGGGCACATGCCAAGCACAAAACAGGAGACCATGAAGGCGCCTTGGCCGATGAGGAAAAAGCAGGAGAATTAAATGAATCAAACCTCGACAAGAAAGAAAAAACCGCTGGAAATCACAATTTCGACGATCTCTATAAGGGAAATATTATTTAGTGCGGTTTCCGTCCCCGTCGATCGTAGCCCTGTAAGGTAGGGTGTCCAAAAGTTGAAAACAAAAGCACAATTTTTTTTCATACCTTTGCACTATTAATAATATATAAAACAAATATTTATGCGATTGACACAAGCCCAAAAACAGGAAGGGAAAATTTCAAAACTTCAACAGTAAGTGTATGATGCAAGAAAGCATGTAAAGTCACTTGAAATAAGACTGTCCACCAGTGAGCGAAAACGTAAAGTATTAAAGGAACGACAAAATAAAAAAAAGACAAAAGATCTTTCGGCGTTATCCCCCTGCATCGCGTTAAGCGACATAAATATCCTGAATTTATCATATCGTTAAGCGTCCAGCGGTATGTATAAACAGGATGTGGTTTTCGAGGAGTAGTCACCATTCTCTCGACTTTGAACGACTTTCTTGGATGGAATTTAGCCGACATACCCAATCGTAATTCAATTGAAAACTGGG
>JAISDP010000032.1 GCA_031264715.1 Bacteroidales bacterium | reverse complement strand
ATCCGTGTCAGCCACAAGGATTCGCTGGATACCTTCATCCGCAAAGGAAAAGATTTGGAAAAGATCGTGCTTTCGCGCGGCGTGTTTTTGCATATACAGCGGAAACTGCTGGCGTATGATAACAGGACGGTGGTGTTCGGATGAGAAAAGCAAAGGGGGACGATGTGAGTGATTGACAGTATAGCGTTGCGCATCGCGCACACCATAGATGTAATTGTCAACATAGCATTGTGCATTGCCCGTCAGGGCATCCATATCAATAGAATGGAAGTTCAACAGGCACGTTTTATTGCCCGTAGGGCATTCATTTCTTAGCTATTAGGGATTAGCCGCCTCCATATGAGGTTTCACATGATGAATCTCCTACGGAGATTTGTTGATGTTTTCCGCATGGATTCCATTGATATGAATGTCCTGACGGGCAATGTTTTTGTGCATTTGATACCGGAAGGCATCTTAGGTTGATAACCCCCCGTGTAAGCTTATCCTCAATTTGAATTGCACCCTGTGACGAGTATTTTTTGTTATTATAAAAAAAAATCGCCTACTTTGCATCTTTTTAAATAGGTTACGTGAAAATCTTAAACCAGTTAGATTATTTTACCTGTATTATTCTTGCGTTATTTGCGCTGGCTATACTAATACAGTTGGTATATTATCTGCTTGTGTATTTGCGAATTGTGTGGTGCAAGGAAAAACAGGACACACCTAAAATGAACGAAACACTGCCCGTATCTGTTATTATATGTGCCCGTAACGAAGAAGAGAATCTTATTTTAAACCTTCCATCGGTTCTGGAGCAGGATTATCCTTCGTTTGAGGTGATTATAGTGAATGACTGTTCGGAGGATAACACGGAACAGGTATTGGCGGAATTCAAACAGAAATATCCGCACCTGCGCAGCACCATCATTAAGAAAGACGGGTCGTTCCGTAACGGTAAGAAATTCGCTGCAGCAGTCGGCGTTAAGGCGGCACAACACGAATGGCTGCTCTTCACCGATGCCGATTGCCGTCCGGACGGCGCGCAATGGATCGCGTCCATGAGCAGGCGGTTCGTCGATAAAAAGGATATTGTGTTAGGTTATGGCGGTTACCTGGCGCAAAAGGGTTATTTGAACAAATGGATTCGTTACGACACGTGCTTTATCGCTCTCCAGTACTTTAGTTTTGCCAAAATGGGGAAAGCATACATGGGCGTGGGACGTAACCTGGCTTATCGGAAATCGTTGTTCTTTGCACACAAGGGGTTTGCAGCACATGCCCACATCCTTTCGGGCGATGACGACCTGTTCGTCAACCAGGCTGCAACCAGACGGAACGTAGCCGTGACATACATCAGGGAAGCACATACACGGTCGATACCCAAAAAGACTTTTAAGGACTGGATATGGCAAAAAAGAAGGCACATCACCACCAGTAAGTATTATAAAAGCGGTCAGACTTTCTGGTTGACGCTTGAACCTTTTTCGCGGGTACTGATGTGGGGGTCGTTTGGCGTGCTGATGTTTTTTTGCCCGTTTTGGCAATGCATATTGATCGCATTCATGGTACGCATGATTATCTTCATGTCGGTGGTAGGAGCAGCTACCAAGAGGCTCAACGAGCCCGGCATCCTGAAACATGCCATATTTTTCGACTTGGTCATACCGTTCGTGTATCTCTATGTATTTCTTTTAAGTAGGATTTCTTCAAAGCATAACAAATGGAAGTAAAATCAGACTCATTATCGTCAAAGGCGCAATTGGATGTCGAATTGGTACAGCAGGCCATGGATGGCGATCAAAAAGCTTACGCAGGGTTGATGGAGCGCTATCGCGACGCCATCTATTACATGTTGCTGAAAATGGTCAATAATGCATCGGATGCTGAAGACCTGACCATCGAGGCATTTGGCAAGGCATTTAAAAATATTAAGCAATATACGGCTAACTTTGCTTTCAGCACCTGGCTATTCAAGATCGCATCCAACAACGCGATCGACTTTATGCGCAAGAAGAAACTCAATAATATATCCATCGACGATACTTTACGCGACACCGACTCAGTACCGGTAAACATCCGGTCGGAACAGCCCACACCCGAAGAAAGCCTTATTTCCGAACAAAAAATAGTGATGTTGCGTTCCATTGTATCCAAACTCAAGCCCCGTTACCGGAAACTGGTTGAGTTGCGTTATTTTTACGAATATTCATACGAAGAAATCAGCGCGGAAATGGGGTTACCTATCGGAACGGTGAAAGCGCAACTGTTCCGCGCCCGCGAGTTGCTGCAAAATGTTTTGAAAGAAAACCAGATTCAACCGTAATTGAGTTTGATTGAACGATGCAGAACAATTCGTCGCTTGTCGCCTGTCATTCGTTACTTGATAAATATTTTCCGGAGCTTGGGAACCGGCAGGCGGAGCAGTTTGCCATGCTGGGAGAATTGTATGCCGAATGGAACAATCGCATCAACGTGGTTTCCCGTAAGGATATCGACAACCTGTACGAACACCATGTGCTGCACTCGCTGGCTATTGCTAAAGTTATTGATTTCGCATCCGGCGCCGAAGTTCTCGATGTGGGTACCGGCGGTGGTTTCCCGGGGATACCTTTGGCGATTTTTTTCCCGGAAACGCATTTTCACATGATTGATTCCGTCGGTAAAAAACTGAAAGTGGTGGATGCTGTGGCAGATGCGTTGCAGCTGCGCAACGTTGCCACGCAACACATACGTGCCGAGCAGTTAACCGGCAAATACGATTTTGTGGTTAGCCGTGCCGTTGCCTCACTCCCGACGTTTATCCCCTGGATGAAGGGAAAGTTCCTGGAGCGCACCCTCCATGCCATGCTTAACGGCATGTTCTTTCTCAAAGGCGGCGACCTTACCGGAGAACTCCAAGCCTGTAAGGAACGGGCAAACGCATGGTCCATCAGTGATTTTTTCACCGAACCGTTTTTTGAAGAAAAGAAAGTGGTGTATATAAAAGGGTGACGCGCGGCCCGCGTTCTATTGCGGTTTCGGTAACAGCGGCGGCAGGCTTTGTGATTTTACCTTCTTCTGTATCTCTATTTGCCGGACAAACAGCATGGGCGATATGCACGAAACCTGTACCGACCCCGATTCGGCGCCGCAAAGCCCTATGAAATACCCGCCTTCGGCGCCGGCAGCTCCAATCTGCGAAAACATGGCTAAAGGCGTACCCACCAGGTCGACGCCGCGCACCAGTTCATCCGGACGGCCATCGGCATACACGCGATACACCTCGTTGGGCGTTACGTTGAAGGCATTGGGCGAGTAACGCCCTGTTTGTGTAAATCCGCCGGTAACGCTCGCAAAATAATACCCGTATTCTTTCGATTGCCGTTTGAGTTCGTCCCTCAATGCCTGTCGCAACTCCTTTTCAGTTTTTCCCTGCGTACATTCAATGATGAGGTTCGACTGCCGTGCCGTGGGGTTCATTCCCGGCGCTGCACGGCCATGCCCGTTGGATGCCGGAAACCCTTCAACCGGAACGCGCGACATCAGGAATCCTTTCAGGATACCATTTTCAACCAGCGGTACTTTCTGTCCCTTCACACCTTCGTCGTCAAATTTATAATAGCCGTTGATTTCGCGGCCTTTGTACCTGTCGACGGTTGGGTCCATGTACACATTGAGGAAATCGGGCAACACCGCTTCGCCTGCTTTTTTCTTGAAAGTCTGCCCGTCAGTCTCCTGCCTCATGCGTTGTCCTTCCACGCGATGCCCGAATATTTCGTGAAAAAACACTCCCGATGCTTCGGGCGATAACAACGCAGGCCCCGAGAAGGCTTCCACCACCGGCGCATCTTTCAATTCCTGCAGTTTGGCAGTGATCTTTGCCGTCTCGCGCATTACCTCCCTGTCCGAAGGCAGGTGATTAGCCGTGAGTGCAAACCACGACTTATGGAGTGGAAGTTCCATGCCGTCGCCGGCCTTTACCGTCGCCCCTATATTCAGGGTGATGTACGCCATGTTCTGGGCAATCTCGGCTCCTTCGGACGATACGTAATACTTGCGCACCGTCTGCATGTTGATGCTGGCCCACCCGTCGATGATGTCGTTCGATTGTTTGAATGTAGCCGAATACTGCTTGAGCTTTTCCTCCCAGTCCTTCCGGTTGAACCGGGTGTGCGACGCCGCTAACGGCGCCTCGTAGTATTTTACGGCTTCCTGCGGGGTATAATCTGCCGAGCGGTCTTCTTCCTGTACTTTCACCGCCATGTTCGATTTCACTTTCTCGAAACGGTCTATTGCATTTTTGTGCGTCTGGTCAATCGTCCACCAAATACATTGGCGGATGGCATCCTCCGAATCCTCGACGGGGAGATAAGCCGGTGCGGTGCGGTTGCCCGTATTCGTTTCGCGGAGCTGGTGGTAGTTGTCGGTTTCGTAGCTACCCACACGCACCATCGGCGTAAAAATACGGTTATGCGATTCGCGCGAGTATACCAGGCTTCCGAATGTTGTCCGCACAGTTTCCGATTTTGTTTCGTCAACCCGGTAACTGATAAAGTAAGGTACATCAGACGAATCGGCATTTTGTTGAAAACCTGCCATTTCGCGTTTCAATTCATCTTTCAGGATATTCAACAGTTTATCCTGCGCCGGAACTGTTTGTGCCTGAAGAATAAACAGGCTGAAAAAAATAATTTGGCAAATGATATTTTTTGTATCCTTCAACATTCTTTGATAAAATTTGTTTTATATATCATCGGACTTACCATACGAACGGGCAAAAGTAAATATTTAAAACTAAAAATTCCCCTTTTTTGCAGTTTTTTACTTCATTTCCACCTACTGAGGTTGTTTTGTTATTGAAATAAGGTGGAAATGAGGTTTGTTTATCCAAGACACAAAGGCACGAAGCTATTTTTTATCTTTCTTCCCTTTCGACTTTTTCTGCTCTTCTGCATATCCTACAAAGAGCCGTTGCGCCTTCATCAGGTTACGTGCCTGCAGCACCATTGCCTTGGTTTCATTGATGATATCCAGGTAGAGGATACTGTTGCGCATGGAGCTTTCATTGCCTTTCACACGCTTGATTTGCGCTTTGATGGTATCTGCAATAAGGTCGAAAATACTGTCGCGCTTGGCCAGTACGCGGTCGAAATTGCTGAAATCGGATGTCCGCAGCATCTCCACAATCGCATCGTAAACCTTCGAAACCTCCCTGTTAATGGTTTCCAGGTCGGCTACCTGTTTTTGGCTCAACCCCGTGTGGTTGTTGTCGATATAGTCAAAACTTATCCTGGTGATGTACATCAACGACTTGGACACTTCGGACAAATAGTCGAGCATCTGCACATAATAATGCCCCGTTTCCACGGCATCATCCTGTAGCTTGTCCAGGGTGGGCAGCATTTCGTATGTTTTCCGTTCTTTTTCCGTCCTGTACAATCCCCGTGCTTCACTGCATAGCTTTTTCAAGCGTTTGCGGTCTTCGGAGGCAAGCCCTTTCAATGTTTGCGTATAGATGATACTCATCTGCCTGAAAGCATCGTACATATCGGCATTGCATTTTTCTACGAGCGAATTGCTTGCGTCGGCCAGTCCTTCGGCCATCTGTTGTCTTTTTGCCCGTCTTTTATGCAGTAGCGACGATTGTATGAGCAGGAATATGCACACAATCACCATTCCCACAATGGCTATGGTTTTTCCCCACATCAGCGCCAAACCTACAATGGATGCCACGGTAAATGCGATCAAGGCGGTCATGAACCAGCCTGAAATCACCGTCAACACGCCCGTGATGCGGTATACCGCGCTTTCGCGTCCCCAAGCCCTGTCGCTCAACGACGAACCCATCGCCACCATGAACGTTACATAAGTAGTGGACAACGGGAGTTTCAGCGATGTTGCCAGCGAGATGAGCAGCGCCGAAACGGTGAGGTTCACCGAAGCGCGTATCAGGTCGAAAGGCGCTTTATTTTTCTTTTCGTCTGCCGTGGGTCTGAAACGTCTGTCGATAAACCGGTTGATACTTTTGGGCATCACAGCCGTAAATTGCCTGTTAAGCGCCCTTGCACTGCGCACCAGCGCCCTTGATGCCGGTGTGGAGCCGAAGCGCTCGATACCTTCTCCCTGGCGTGCAAGGTTTACTTCGGTTTCAGTCACCGTCTTCGCCTTTTTCGAAAACCAGAGCGCCAATACCATCACAGCGCCGGCTACCAGCAGATAAAGCGTGCTGACGGTGACAGGCCTGGCAAGGTCGCCCATCATCAGCGTTTCGATATTTCCGCCCGATGCCGCATGTGCCGAAGCTATCTCATATGAAGAAATTCCTGCCATAGTAACGCCGATGAAGTTCACCATGTCGTTACCTGCAAAAGCCAGCGCCAACGCACATGTTCCGGCTAATACGATAATTTTCAGAATATTGATTTTGAATACATGTTGGAGGATGGCCATAATGATGGAAAAACCTGCGAAAAGCGCCAGCAGCATTATATGTATATTGTCTGAAAGCCATGTCGCGAAATCCTTCGAAATCACGGGAGAACCTTTCATTCCCTTGAACAGGGTGAAGTAGGCAATGGCTGTCAGGGCCAGCCCGCACCATATCGCGCCAAGCTTCCTGAATGTCTTCTTGTAACGGAACGAGAACAGTAGCCTCGAAAGAAACATGATCACGCTTCCGCAGACGAAAGCTACCACTACCGATACCAGGATGCCCGAAATGATGGTCAGCGCCTTGCCCGAGTTGATATAGTCGCCCATTATGCCCACTGTCCCCGGCGCGGATGTCCATATTTTGTAACAGGCCACTATTACCGCCGATCCTAATAATTCAAAAATCAACGATACGGTGGTCGACGTAGGCAATCCGAAGGTATTGAACATATCCAGCAGAATCACGTCGGTAATCATCACCGCAAAGAAAATGATCATGATATCCGGGAACGAGAACATATTCGGATGGAAAACCCCGCTGCGGGCTATTTCCATCATACCGCCGGAGGAAATGGCGCCTGCCAGTATCCCGCCCGAAGCAACAGCAAGAATCACCCGGCGCGACGTCACTTTAGAGCCGATGGCCGAGTTGAGAAAGTTTACAGCGTCATTGGATACGCCTACAATCAGGTCGACTACAGCTAAGGCGACCAATACTATGAGGATAAATAAATAGATATTGCCCATAAAATGTCATTTCGCCGCAAAAGTAGACGGGAAATAGCATGGGAATGTTAAGAAATTGTTAAGGTTGTGTTATGATTGTGTGTGAAGGCTATGAATATATATTCGGATTAAACGTTCAACAATGCTATTTTCCCTTCTCTTTCGAGTTTTACGATCAATTCGCCGAATAGGGTATTTACCCAGGCGAACCAGCTACGGGTGAATTTAGCCGGGTTGTCCTTGTTGAAGGATTCATGCATGAAGCCAGTATCATTGTCGGTGTCGCGGAGCATACGGATGCAGGCCTTGATTTCAGTGTCTTTGCTGCTGGTCATTGCTTTCAGAATGATGCTCATCGGCCATACCATATCATAACCGATGTGCGGCCCACCGATGCCTTCGCCGGCTGTGCCCCTGAAGAAATAGGGGTTATCCTGACTCCACACGAAGCGGCGTGTATTTTGGTATACAGGATCGTTGGCATCCAGGCATCCCAGGTATGGCATGGCCAGCAGGCTGGGGACATTGGCATCATCCATGAAGAGCCGGTTTCCGAAACCATCGACTTCAAAAGCATACAGTTTGCCGTAGTCAAGATGATCGGTCACGGCATATTTGTCGATCGCTGCCTGTACTTCGGCTGCCAGGTCGGTGCATGTTTTCGCAAAAGCGTTGTCCCTGATTACCGTTTGCGAGATTTCGGCTAATTGTTTCAGCGAAGTTACTGCAAACAGGTTCGACGGAATAAGGAACCCGTAGGTGGCAGCATCGTCGGACGGGCGGAACGACGACACAATCAGCCCTACCGGTTTCACAGGATTGCCCAGGCCGTTGTTGGACAGGGTGTCTAATTGCCGCTCGGTTTTGCGCTGGAAGTTGTATGTGCCGAGTCCGTCTTTACGTTGCTGTTCCTTAAATGTCTTGACGATGAGGACTGCTGCTTTCTTCCAGTCGGCGGTAAATACCGAAGTGTCGCCTGTTGTTTTCCAGTAGTGGTATGCCAAACGTACAGTATAGCATAACGAGTCTATTTCCCACTTACGTTCGTGCAGTTCGGGTTTCATATCGGTGAGATCGCTCATCCACTCGCTGTGGCCGGGGCCGTCGTTAAAAGCGTTGGCATACGGGTCGATCAGTACACACTTAGTCTGACGGTTGATGACGCCCGCAATCAGTTGTTTTAATGGTTCGTCGTTCTTGCAAAGCGACAGGTACGGCCATACTTGGGCGCTCGAATCGCGCAGCCACATGGCGTGTATGTCGCCGGTATACACAAAAGTATCGGGTCGCTCATCCTGTACACGATAATTAACCGTTGTATCGAGCGTATTCGGGAAACAATTTTCGAACATCCATGCCAGCTTCGGATCCTTAATCTGTTTCTTTATACGTACAATGGTTTCTTCCACGGCTTTGGATGTGAAATGCCTTTTAGATACCTCGGGGCGTTTGGATATATAATCGGCTGCAAGCGGGAAACCTGTGCTCATTCCCAATACATTGCCGCCTGCTGCAAAAGCAGCCAATCCCAAACCTCCTGTCCTGATAAAATCCCTACGTGATGTCATGTTCAATTAAATTTCTAAATAAATGCTTGATATGTATGATACAGTATATTTGGCAAATATAAAAAAACTTACAATACAACGAAAAAAGATTTACCTTTGGAATGAAGAAGTTAAACTGCCGAAGAGGTTCGAAAGTTACAGGATGCTTGGCAAGGATCATGAATATCAACGCAATACATATGAGACTATGATCAAGCTAACCCTGATGAAGCCTATGCTTCATAGAATTGATAAATAATTTTTTAGCTGTTTCTAACTGTTTTGTATTATTTTTGCTGTCTAAGTTCATGAAATCATATCAAAAATTTAAAATCATCAAAATGAAATCATTATACATTTTCATTTTCATAACGATGGCAAGTTTCCAGATTTCGGCGCAAAAGGTCGAAAAAGTTAAATGGTACACCATTGATGAGGCATTGAAACTCAATGCCACTGCTCCGCGTAAAATCATGATAGACGTATATACCGACTGGTGTGGCTGGTGTAAGAAAATGGATGCGGAGACATTCGATAACCCGGTTATTGCCAAGTATATCAACGCAAATTTCTACCCGGTAAAATTTGATGCCGAATCGTCCGTCACGGTGAAGTTCGGCGATCATACCTTTGTGAACCAGGGAAACGGAGGTTCGCGGAAATCGACCCACCAGTTTGCCACCGCACTGGGAGTGAACGGTTATCCGTCCGTTGCCTATATCAATGGCGATTTGAAAGTTATAGGCGTAGTTCCCGGTTTTTTTACACCCGACAAAATAGAACCCCTGTTGCATTTCATTGTCGATGAAAAATACCAGAGCATCAAACTGGAGGAATACGAGAAAACCTTTGCAGGCGAACTGAGCAAAAAGAAATAAGTATCAATGATATTCAATCTGTGATTGTTGAAATTGACCCTGATTCCGGATTCTGTTATGGTGTGGTTCGCGCCATCCGCATGGCGGAAAACGAACTGCAAAGCGGGAATACACTGTTCAGCCTGGGCGATATAGTTCACAACGAGCCCGAGGTCGCCCGCCTGAACCGTTGCGGCATGCACACCATCAATCATCATGACCTGCAACAGCTTCGCAATGTAAAAGTATTGATCCGCGCACACGGCGAACCGCCTGAAACATACTGTGTCGCAGCAGACAATGACATATCCATTGCCGATGCTACCTGTCCCGTGGTGCTTAACCTGCAAAAAAAAGTACACCGGGCTTACCTCGAATCACAGGCAAACACCGGCCAGGTAATTATCTACGGGAAACCGGGTCATGCCGAAGTAAACGGATTGGTGGGGCAAACGGAAAATACAGCCATTGTGATCAATTCGGTGGAAGAGGCCGGGCTTATTGACGTAACCCGCCCGGTATACCTGTTTGCGCAAACCACCATGACGATCGAAGGATTGCAGCGCATCCGTGCAGCAATTGAGCAAAAACGAAACGGACAGGATATTGGCAACGAGGTCCCGTTCCAGGTCAACGATACCATTTGCAGGCAGGTTTCCAACCGCGAACCGCATTTAGTGGAGTTTGCCCGCCGCCACGATGTCGTGATCTTCGTGAGCGGAAGCAAGAGTTCGAACGGAAAAGCGCTTTATGAAGTATGCCTGAATGCTAATCCCTGCACACACATGGTGGCCACGCCCAAGGATATTGATATGAAATGGTTTGCCGGCGCCTCGGATGCCGGCGTATGCGGCGCTACTTCCACCCCGCGCTGGTTGATGGAAGAAGTGGCAGCTAAAATACTTGGTAACTGATAAGGAATTATTTCCTGACAACTCCTAAATAGTCTTTAAACGAGATGTATTCGATGACGTCACCTGAAAGCCTCTATCAGCAGCGCAATAGCAAAGATGCACACTATTGCGCCGGTAACTTTATTGACCCACAAAAGATGACGGAGACGAATCCTGTTGCGGAACAGGTTCACTACCGATACTAAAACCGCCCACCAGCCCAGGCATCCGATAAACACACCTGCAATAGATAAGATGATGTCGTGATAATTGATTTCCTCATGGACAATGAACCCTGCAAAGGCTGCCATAAAGACAAAAACGGGGGTTGGGTTGGAAAATGTCAGCAGGAACGTGGTCATGAAATCTTCGAGCGGCCGCTGTTTCTGGCGGCGATTGCGGCGTACCTGTATGGCCGGGTTTGTGTAAAACACCTTGCAGGCCATTACCATAAAGACGATCGATCCGCCAATTTGTATCCATTTCCGCACCTTAAGTAGCCGGTCGATGACCACACTCACACCGAACCCTGCAATCAACGCATAGATGAGGTCGGCACATGCTGCACCCAATCCACCCAGCAACCCCGCCCTGTAACCTTTGCTGATGGTGCGTTGGATACATAAGGCTCCCACCGGCCCCAGCGGTACGGATACCACTATCCCCAACAAAAAACCTTTTGCTATAAGTACCAACCACATGGTGAATGAAGAGTGAAGAATGAAGAATTATATGGCTTTGCCCAATTCGAAACTCATAACTTTTCAGTCTTTTAACAGATTCATCGCTTCGATAAGGCAATCCAGCGCACAACTTTGACGTGCAGCATCAGCCTTGTCGAAAGGTCCTGCCCATACTCCGCCGAACTGCGATGAATTCGGGTTCCGTCCCTTTGTCCATATGGATTCAGCATTTTTCAGGATAAACGCCTTGTAATCTTCTTTTTGGGTGATCTGGTAGAGGGTGGCTAAATGCCGTATAAAAATGCCTTTGAACTGTGAGCCGTCGGCGCCCATCTCCGGTTCGTTCTTTTCTTTCAGTATGCCTTGCGGCGTGGTCATTTTGTTCATAGCGGCGTGGGCTATTTCCTCGGCCATTTGCAATGCTTCCTTGTCCTTATTGATCCGGTACAACTCGCACATCACGGCAACAGGTACGCCCTGGTTGTAGGTCCAATTCTGACCGCTGTTGGGCTGACAGTCCTTAAGGCCGTCTTCAACCAGCCAGGTTTCGCGGTTGATCATTCCCGTTTCGCGGAACCATTTCCAAACCATTTCGGCCCACTGCAAAGGTTTCTTGCCGGCAATCCTTGTTTTGGGCGCATCCTGGTGCAGACGCAGCGCTGTGAGCATAAACAGTCCATTGGCAATTACATTCTTGTATTGCTGGGGCTTTTTCCAATAGATACCGCCGCCACAGGTCTTGTCGTACCCGGTGGTCATATCCGAAAAAATGGTTTGCGCCATCTCCAGGTATTTTTTCTGCCCGGTGAGCCGGTATGCATCAATCCACGCCAATGCCCACCAGCCTTCGTCATCGTAGTAATCATTCAGGAAATTTCTCACTGCCGCATCGGGTTTGCCTGCCTTGCCGGGAATCACAAAATTCTTGTTGTGTTCGAACACCTGGTCGATGAGCGGCAAATATTTCTGCGAGTCGGCAACAGCCGAATAACGGATCAATGCAGTGGTGATATTGGCTGCATTCCACCATCCCGTGGTTTCCCAAAGGCATGTTGCGGGGTCGTACCATTTCTGCAAGGTTCCCAGTCCCGCTTCTACGCGGGCTAACCAGGGGTTGGCATACAGCGTTAATGATGCTGCAAGAAATAAAGTAGTGAAGAAAATTTTCATGTTTGGATTGGTTTTAACTGTTTATCAGGCGCCTGCCCAGGTTTTCACTTCATCGGCCGTGGGATTTTTCAGCCCCAGCTTGTTTTTCTTGTTGAATCCGCAAAGGTCGTTGAACAACTTGCCCGGCGACACGGCTTTGATGCTCTCTACTGTCTGGAATCCCATTTTTTGCAACGATTCTACCCATTCGGCAGGAATTCCCGCTTCGACATATACCTCGGCCGAATCGCGTTTTGCCTTCTTCTCCGGCCGCATCTGCGGGAAGAGCAGCACATCCTGGATGGATGCCCGGTTGGTCATGAGCATCACCAGGCGGTCGACGCCGATGCCCATTCCCGATGTCGGCGGCATACCGTATTCAAGTGCACGAACAAAATCCATATCGATGAACATGGCTTCGTCGTCACCTTTTTCGCTGAGTTTCAACTGATCCTGGAAACGCTCCAGCTGATCGATGGGATCGTTCAATTCCGAATAAGCGTTGCAAAGCTCCTTACCGTTCACAAACAGTTCGAAGCGTTCGGTCAGTTCGGGATTGGTGCGGTGGCGTTTGCACAGGGGCGACATCTCGATGGGATAGTCAGTGATGAAAGTGGGTTGAACCAGATGTTCCTCGCAGTTTTCACCGAAAATGGCATCAATCAGCTTTCCTTTACCCATCGCATCATTGACGGGAATATTCATTTGACGGCAGGTGTCGCGCAGTTGCGCTTCATCCATGGCCGACACGTCCACCCCGGCATATTCCTTAATGGCTTCGAGCATCGGCAGGCGGCGAAACGGGCGCTTGAAGTCGATCTCCCTGTCGCCCATCTGCACTTTAGCCGTTCCGTGCAAGGCTAATGCCACGCGTTCGATCATTTCTTCAACGAAATTCATCATCCAGTTGTAGTCCTTGTAGGCTACATAAATCTCCAATACCGTAAATTCCGGGTTGTGCGTGCGGTCCATCCCTTCGTTACGGAAGTTTCGCGAAAATTCGTATACGCCGTCAAATCCGCCAACAATCAGGCGTTTCAGGTATAATTCATTGGCAATGCGCAAATACAACTGAATGTCGAGCGCATTGTGATGCGTGATGAACGGCCGTGCAGCCGCTCCGCCGGGAATGGGCTGCAACACAGGCGTGTCAACTTCCACATACCCTTTTGAATTGAAGAAATCGCGCATGGTATTAATCACCTGTGTGCGTTTCATGAAAGTATCCTTTACCTGCGGATTTACCAGCAAGTCGACATAACGCATGCGGTAGCGCTGCTCGGGATCGGTAAAGGCGTCGAATACCTGTCCGTCCTTTTCCTTTACAATCGGCAGCACGCGCAACGATTTGCCAAGTACCGCAAGCTCCTTCACATGGATGGATATTTCGCCCATCTGCGTGATGAACACAAAACCCCTCGCGCCGATAATGTCGCCGATGTCCAGCAGTCGCTTGAAAACGGTGTTGTACATGGTCTTATCCTCGCCGGGGCAAAGATCGTCGCGCTTGACGTATAGCTGGATACGCCCGCTGCTGTCCTGCAACTCCACAAACGATGCACTGCCCATGATGCGGCGGCTCATGATGCGTCCTGCAATGCTTACATCCTGGTAGTTGGCCGCTTCGGGGCTATAATGATCCAGTATTTCCCTGGCGGTGACATTTACCGGGTATTCGGCTGCCGGATACGGTTCAATTCCCAGGTTCCGCATCTCGGCAAGGGAATTCCTGCGTACAATCTCTTGTGCGTTTAATTCGTGCATTTTAAATGTTTATTGATGAGGTAGAATATTGCATATCAATTGAAAATCAATACAATCTTTTCGATATCCAATATTCACTCTTTCGGTTTCTTCATGATGGCCCAGATGATAAACATGAAACCGCCCACAACAATGATTGGAGCGAGTGTAATCCTTCGGAAACTGAATATTTCAGGATTGAATACATTCGGATCGTCGGATTTACCGCCAGCCATCAGTAGAAAGCCAATAACAAGGATCACCACCCCAATGGCAATATATTTGAAATTTTCTTTCCCGATGGCGAATTCAACTTCATTTGAACCCTGTTTTGCCGTTTTTTTATTGGTTGCCATATCTGATATTTTTGATTTTTTATTGATGAGTCTTCAATAATACAATTTATCCGTCTTGATGTTCAGGTATTTATTGACTGCAAAATACGTGGAAATCCAACTAAGGATAATTCCCAAAAAGAAAACAATCAGGAATAACCCGCCAAGAATCTGCACGTCTTTCACACTGATGATGTCTTCCAGTTGTCCCTCGGCCCAATACAGCGACAATACAAGGATCGCCATTGCAATAAAAGCGCTGTATATGCCGTGTAAAGCGCTTCGCCACAGGAACGGCTGCCGGATAAATGTATTGGTAGCGCCCACTAATTGCATGGTTCGGATCAACAACCGGCGCGAATACACCGAAAGTCGTATGGTATTGTTGATCAGCGACACAGCGATAACAACCAGCAATGCGCTGAACGCGAGGATAAAAAGACTGATTTTTTTGATATTCTCGTTCAGGATGTAGATCATCGACTTCTGGCATGATGCCTCTTTCACCTCATCGAACGATTGCAGGCGGCTTTCGATATGTTCTATGCTGTCGTTGTTGGCATAATGGGCGTCCAGCTTGACTTCGATGGAAGCCGACAACGGATTGTATCCCAGGAAACCGGAAAAATCCTCCCCCAATTCCTCGGTAAACTCCCTGGCTGCATCATCCTTGGTGACATAGCGCGTCGACCTTACATAAGGTTCTGCATCCAATGTTTTTTGCAGCCGGTAAATATCAGCTTCCTTCACCTGTTCCTTCAGGAAAACCGAAAAACCAATATTTTCCTTCACATATTTACTAATGCGGTGAGCGGTAAGCAATAAAATTCCTATCGTACCCAGCATACACAAAACCAGCGATATGCTGATAATGGAAGTGGCGTACGAACTGCGCAACCGTTTTTGGATAAGCTTCGATTCCTTGTTCTTCATTTTCGATGATCAGGGCTACAAAAATACTAATTAATTTTAAATGTCTATGTTCTTTCCTATTTTTGCCGGATCGAAGGCGGGAAACACAAAGGTACTGTTATTGAATAAGGTCACATTCCATTGTAATCCTTGATGAAAACCCTTCGTGACAGTTCGTGTTGGAAATATAATAAATGAATAAGCTTATTGTCATTACCGGCCCCACGGCTGTAGGCAAGACCAGCGCTACCATCGAGGCCGCCAGGAGATTGCGCACCGAAATCATCTCGTGCGACTCGCGGCAGATGTATCGCGAGATGCGTATCGGCACGGCCGTTCCCACGGCAGAAGAGCTGGCATCCGTGCCGCATCATTTTATCGGTAACCTTTCCATACACGATTATTATAACGTAAGCATGTTCGAACAGGAATGTTTGCAACTGCTCGATCAACTGTTTGCGAAATACCAAACCGTAGTGATGACAGGCGGCTCCGGTCTTTACATCGACGCCTTATGCAGGGGAATTGACGATTTTCCCACGGTTGACCCGGAGATACGTAAAACAGTGACCTGTTGGTTCGAATCCGGGGGAATTGAGTATCTGCGGCGTCAATTGAAGGCGCTTGATCCGGAACATTATGCAAAGGTAGACCTGCGCAATTACAAACGGATCATGAAAGCTATCGAGGTGAGTTTGCAAACCGGGAAACCGTATTCGTCATTCCTTACGGCGCAAGAGCAGAAACGGCCTTTCGACATCAAAAAGATTGTACTCAACAGGCCCCGCGAAGAACTGTTCGAACGCATCAACCGCCGTACCACCCAGATGATGGAGGAAGGGTTACTGGAAGAAGCGAGAGCCCTGTATCCATACCGGCATCTGAATGCGCTCAATACCGTAGGATATAAGGAACTGTTTGCCTATATGGACGGACAGTATGACCTGGACACTGCTGTGGAATTGATTCGCCGCAATACCCGCCGTTATGCCAAACGCCAATTGACCTGGTTCGCTCGCGATAAGGAAATGACCTGGCTGCTTCCGGAACAATACAAAGATATTGGTGGATATTGATTATACCCAACAATCTGAATTACGGTACGACAAAGACAAAGAACGGCAATGCAACCTGGCAAAACGACCTCACTCTGCCACTTTTAACTGATCGCCGGTATCTTCCGCTATTTTTCTGAGCCACCATTCGGGATAGCCGGGCTGATCGGGCGAAGCAACCGTAGTGTTGTACTTATTGGGCGTAAACCTGCCTTCTTTCTCTTTCTTGATATTGCCGTCGATATATTTGACCAGCAAGTACTGGCTGAGCTTTTTCCACTGCTGGAAAGTAGCGTTGGCCTGTTTGTTGGAGTAGTCGGTGAGGTACTGTTGCGCCGTTTTGGGATCTTTCCCGTAGAGCGTCTGTGCTTCGGCATCGGCGCGGGAAACATCCTTCAGGTAACCATCCTCCAGCTCGTGCATCACCTTGCATACATCGGCTGCCATCACGTCGTAGCGCAGGTAAGCGAAATTAGCCACCTGATTGAACAGCCAGAAAGCGGATGTTTCGGAATATTCAAGCATGCTGCCGTTGCCTGCTGCAAAAACATGAGGGGTTTTAGTCATGGAGCTGTACATGGGGGTTAATGCTGAAGTAGCCGCATCATCTACGCCAAACCAGAAGATGCCGCCAATCATGTCGGGTAGCCACGAGCGAGCCTGGCCGACGAACCAGAACCCGGTTTGTTGCGTGGCCGTGACGCGCTCGTTGCAATATTCATGGCCGTCGACTTTCCATGTGAGCGGACGCAAGCGGTAAGGCAAGCCGTGAGGACCCGCGCCGAGGTCTTTCCGCATATCCAGTTCGGTTCCTTCCAAATGGTCGCGCATCCCATTCATCACATCTTTGGGCGATACCTTGCGATTGGGTTTGATCCACAATGGCATCCTGTTTTTCAGGTCATGACCCTTTGCATAATTGAAATAACGCGCCATATCATCACTAAAACTCTTGAAGAACGACCATACGCGGATTTCGCAGAAGCGAGCGCCATGAAAATCGACAGGATTATAAGTGTCTGAGAAGCTGAAATCGTCATCCGAACCGTTGTACCAGCCTTTTGTGCGTGCATAGTCGATCACATCCTTTGAATAAAGGCAATTCTCGGGATCGCTTTTCGGGAAGGTAGTGATGCGCGCTTGATTGGCGTGCGCGCAAATATAACCGTCGGGGATGCGGAGGGCTACCCACAATGCGCCTTTACCGCCCGTTCCTTTTCCAACCATTTCCATGATCCAGGCTTCGTTCTTGTCGGCAATGCTGAACGATTCGCCTCCGCTGTAAAAACCGTATTTTTCGGCCAGCGAGGTCATTACCTGTACGGCTTCGCGGGCGGTTTTCGAACGCTGCAAAGCAAGATAAATCAGGCTTCCGTAGTCTATGATGCCGGTTGTGTCCGTTAACTCGGGACGGCCGCCAAACGTGGTTTCGCCAATGATCACCTGGTGCTCGTTCATGTTCCCGATAACGTTATATGTTTCGGTTGCTTCGGGGATCGATCCCATCGGGCGGCCCGAATCCCAGTCGATGATTTTGCGCAGGACGCCTGCTTTATACCTGGCAGCCGGATAGTGGTACAACTCGCCGTAAAGCGTATGCGAGTCGGCCGAATACGATACCATGACCGAACCGTCGGACGATGCGCCCCTGGTGATGATGAAATTGGTGCATGCCCTGCCGTCAAAAGCATTGCCCATCACGAACCATACAACAAAAATGATGATGACTTTTTTCATTGGAATCAGAAATTGAATGATTTACCGAAAATTCTTGTGCGCAAATATAGAAATTTTCCCGCAATGATTTCCGATTTTTTACCAATATGCCATCCCGACGGGATTATTGCCGAATGATGAAACGTTTTCCGGCTACCGGTATGGGCTGGCGAAACCACAAGCGGCTGTGCAAGGCGCATGTGCTGGAAATTTTTAATATATTGGGATATCCTGGCGTACGGATGTGCCGCCAATCCTTCGCGCAAGGTCTACTTGTATCCGCGATTATAAAATCAGAACTTCTGTCCCTGCAGCCGGCGAGAAGGGTTCAACTATCGGTTGAACTGTCCCTGCAGTCGACGAGAAGGGTTCAACCATCGGTTGAACTGTCCCTGCAGCCGACGAGAAGAGTTCAACCGATGGTTGAACCCTCCCTGCAGCCGGCAGGAAGAGTTCAACTTCCAGTTGAAGGTTCCCTGCAATTTGTAACCGCTCAACAGTGATTTTCCGGACGATGGAACGTTGCCCGTCAGGGCATTCATATCCATAGAAATCAATGTGGAAAACATCCGCCAATCTCCGTAGGAGATTCATCATGTGAAACCTCCTACGAGGTTTTGATCCGGGTGCCGGCGTAAAGAAATCGCTGGTACCAACCGAAAAAGGTTTATCGGTTTACGAAATCGCTAAGGATAAGCGCATTGCTGATATATCGATGACCGGAAGCTGGGAAAACGCTTTGGTGCAAATTGAAAAAGGCAAAATCGCAGTTATCAAGGGCTTCAAAAGCAAGGTGGGCAAAACATTTAATGCCGTATTGAAGTTAGATGAAAATTGCCGGGCCGGATTTGATTTTTCCTGGGAGAAGCCGGGGAAAGGAAAAAAGCAGTAAATTTACCGCTTGAATCTGCAGTCGTAATGGTTTAATACTGTTTCACGGGATTTTAGTGGCGACGCTGCCGGCGGGATACCGGCAGCGCTTTTTCAAAAAAAACGATATCTGGATAGCAATCATCATGAAATGTCAGTATATCCGCACGAAGAAAGGGGTGAAATCATACTCTACCAGCCGGACAGTTCCCTGAAACTGGAAGTAAGGCTGGAAAATGAAACGGTTTGGCTGACTCAGGCGCAAATAGCT